>JBDRNY010000043.1:0-7066 GCA_043810635.1 Microcaldota archaeon
GATGCTTGGGAAGCTATTGAATCAAGCCCTTCGATTTTGCCTGCAAGGCTTGCAATTTTGCAACTTTGCTCCAAGTCCGTTTTCGCAAGCTCGCATATTGGCCCGATGCTCTGTGAAAACAAATTTTTCATATCATGCGCAATTATCTTGCGCAACACATTGATGTCCACTGCACTAAGGGCAGAGGCATATTTACCCGGTGATGGCTTGCCTTTATTAAGAGAAATGAACTTATTCCGCTTGTCTGTATATGCAATGCCTGAATTAAACATATTTAATTTGCTCATTTAGGAACACCTAAGCCATATACATATTTATACACTTATTACATCTTATAGAGTTTATAATGCTTTCCCTTAGTCAGGTTCTACAATTGGCAAAAGCAGGCTGAATCTGCTAACTCCCCGTTCATTTTCAACATAAATTTGCCCGTCCATTTGCTCTATTGCTTTTTTGCAATAATAAAGCTCGTTTTCAGCCTTGCCGGAAATCCTGATTTTGTTGGCAAGCCTGCTTTCAAAAATAGTGGTTTCATCCACCCGGTGTTCGCCATCTCGGTCATATTCAATATAGACATTTGCATTTTCTACATCAGCAGATAATATTACTTTCACATTTTTCTTTGAATTGCTATATGCATAATTGAGAAGGATGTCAAATGAAAATTTCAAAAGCTTCTCATCAAATAATGCAAGCAATTCATAATCCTGGTTTGGGAAAAGGGAAGTGCTAAAAGAGAGGGAATTGCCGTTTTTGCGATAACTCTTAAAGTATTCAAAATAAGCATGCAGGTGCTTTCCAATGTCATCGGCTTTAACCATAGGCTCATAGCTCAAGCCAAAGGGATAAGTTATTACAAGATTGTCAAAATCGTTATCAAGCGTGTCGGCCAGTATTTTAATATCGGAGGAATATTCAAGAATTTTACTGCTTATCTCTTCGGAAACTTTTTTTTCGGCAGGATTGAAAAGCTCGGCTGCTTTTTCCATATGCACATAAACTTCTTCATATGAGGAAATAGCAGAATCTATTTTATCATACATTTCTGGAAGAAGAAGGTTTCCCAGACTGGTTGAAAGATTGATTCTTGATATTGTGTAGCTGTTTGAAAGTTTGGAAACCTCTTTTAGAAAATATGAAGCTTCGCCATCTCCGTTTTCCAGGCTTATTTTGGCTACATTAAATACCATTGAGCCTGAACTAAGAGAATTCGTTATGTCATGCACAATATCCCTTAGGTTGCCATTAAGCGGATTGGTGAGGAGGGGATTTTTCCTTGCTATTAAATTGCCTTTTCCGCCATTTAGGGGAGAGACTGAGGTAATGGTTTTATTTTTCATCTTATAACACCTATTCTAACCGAATAAGATATGAATACTATTAATTTGGGGATTTATAAATGTTATAGTTTTTTCCCCATATAAGGGCCAACTAGCTTATAGCCGAATTTTCTGTAATAGGGGCGCGCGCCAACCCCTGAAATTATGAGCATTTTTTCTTTTTTATTGTCTTGGGCTATTTCTTCGGCGCGGGAGAGAAGCTGTTTTCCAATGCCAGTATGCTGTATTGCCCCCCCCTCCCCATCAACTCCTATGCTTACCTCTTTGCCATATACATGCAATTCCCTAATCAATGCTGTGGAAGAAGTTATTTCTTTTCTGTGGGAGGAAGGTGGGAAGCGGAGGCGGATGAAACCTGCCAATAAATCTTTTTCAATATCTTCAAATGAAATAAAATGCTCAATTCCATTGGATGCATTGTATTTCCTTTCTACAAGTTCAAAATTTAATTTTCCAACATTTTTGCCGGTGCGCTGCAATGAAAATATTTCCCTGCTTCTGATATCCCGCAATTTCTCCCCCCTTTTTTCAAGTTCCATATCTACTAATTGGTGTAAATTTCCTTTTTTTACGCCTGCACTTATGTTATTTGCAGGAATATCCCTTTGCATTCTCATTATTCTTGCCCATGGGGGAAAATATTTGGCAGCATCTGCAATTCTGGAAACTGCTTCTTGAGTGTCAATCGGATGGAACCTGCCGGCTTGATACTCGGCATATAATTTTGTGTTTTTCATTACAAGGCAGGGGTATAATTTGAGCATGTCAGGGCAGAAAGAGGAATTTGTAAATAATTTTTTCAGCATTTCAACATCTTTTTTGTGAGTGGAATATAAGCCGGGCATAAAATGATAGCACACTTTGAATGCACTGTTTTTCAAATCGGCTGTGGCGCGGATTGTTTCATTTACATCATGCCCTCTTTTCACTTTTTTCAATATTTTATTATCCAGTGTTTGCACTCCTAATTCGACCCTTGTTGCACCCCATTCAAGCATTTTGTCAATATGTGAAATTTTGCACCAATCTGGGCGGGTTTCAATTGTCAGGCCTATTATTCTATGCTTTGCTTTTTCATTTATTTTTTTTGCACGGGGGAGGGAGGATGAATTTTTGCTGTTAAATGCATTATAGCATTGAATAATAAATTTGTCTGTATATTTTGAAGGGGCGGCTGGGAAGGTGCCGCCCATAATAATTAATTCGCATTTTTCATTTGGCTGGCCCAATGCCTCATATTGGGAAAGGCGCATTTTGATTTGTTTTTTTGCATCATATTTGTTTTGAATTGCGCGCATTGTTGCAGGCTCATAGCCGGTGTAGGATTGGGGGGCGTTTTCCCCTCTGGGGCAGTAAATGCATTTTCCAGGACAGGGGAAGGGGGGAGGCATAATTGCTATAGGAGTGACGCCTGAGCCTGTGCGGGTGGGGCGGGTGCTTAATTTTTTTATTATGAGAGGGGATTTGAGGGAAGAAGGGAGAAGGGAAAGGATTTTTGCGTTTTTTATCATTGGAATTTTATGTTTTTTGCATAATTTCATTTTTAATTTTTCAATATTTTGTAAGGGGTTGGATTTTATGCTAAGGGCGATTGCACGCACAAATTTATTCAGCTTGTCATTATTCATCTAAAAAACCTACAAAGAAAAAGGGTTTATGGAAATAAAAGACCGATTAAGCCTGCAAGCGCATACATCGGAATTTGAATTATCGGGAAAAGCAATACTCCGTGGGAGGTTGCCTGGTAGTCTGATATTAAATTTGTTTTAACATTAAGCTGCACTTCTTCCATATCATGTATTAATGGGGAGGAATCTGACTGGACAGTGTATTTTACCCGGTAGCTTGCCTCATCATTTCCAACCACTTCATAAGTAAATGATTTGGATGCGCCCGGAGGAAGGTAAATTTTCTTTTCAAACTCCCAATCTTTCACCCCTTCTGCATTTATTGAAAATACGTCTTTTGCAGAGCCTTTGTTTGTTAATTTTATTGTAAACCTTGCAGGCTGGCCTGCCCCGGCATCAATTTTTTCAGGGGGTTACTTCCATATCCAATACATCATGCCTTACATTTACAAGCATGGTAAAGGAAATATTGCCGCCTATCTCTTCCTGCCCTGTCTCGTCAATAGCTGTAATTGATACATAATAATTTCCCTCGGGGGTGCGGGGGGCTGAAGTTATTTCAACTATAAGGGGGTTGTCATAGATTTTGCTTTGCTTGCTGGTCCATCCTGCAGGCAAACCTGTTGCATAAGCAATATCCCATTGCCCAACATATTCCCCGTTGTCATCTTTTACTAAAGGCTGTATTTGCACAGTAAATGTCTGCCCCGGCCCTACTGAGCCATAGTCTTCCATTGCCCCGTCAAATACAAGCACATCTGGCTCGCTAAGCTGGAGAAATGTTGTTGAAAATGCTAGTGGGGAAATGAGAAAAATGCATGCCAGAAATATAGGAAGTTTCATAGAAGAAGAATTCATTTCAACAAATATAAACATATCCCCACTCTAAAATATATATGAGGGTGTTTGTTGCCATAAAAGCACCGGAAGAAGTGCTGAATAAATTACAGGAATTGCAGGAAAAGGCAATGGAAAGAAGCGCCCGCCCTGCGCATGACGAGGAAAACCGGCTTGCAGAAAATGGCAGCATAAGAATTCCAAAATCAAGGTGGAGGGCAACTGCCAGGGAGAAAATGCATCTTACTATACAATTTCTTGGAAATGATGTGAAAATTCATGAAATTGAGAGGATAAAGAAGGCATTGGAAGAGGCAACGGGGGAAATCAGGGCGAGCGTGTGCGGGGAATTGGAAGAGGGAAAGAAGGAAATTAAGGCATTTAATATTCGGTGTGCCGGGGTGGGGGCTTTTCCCAAGGCTAAGAGGGCGAGTGTGCTATGGGCGGGAGTGCAGGGGGAGGAATTGATAAATGCTGCTGAAATTATAAGGAAGAAATTGAAAGAGGCAGGGTTTGGGGCTGATAAGAAATTTTCACCCCATATTACATTTGCCAGATGCAAATTTCCGTCGAATGTGGAGGAATTTGTAGAGGAGAATAAAGAGTTTAGATGGTTTGAAGAAGAGTGGAAAGTGGATGGAATTGAATTGATTGAAAGTGTGCACTCATTGGGAGGGTATGAATACAAGAGAATTGGGGAATATAAGTTTGGGTAAATAAATGTTGCAAATGTTTATATACATAAATACCTAAATTTTATAACATGGCAATAACTTTTAGGCAGGCAATAAACAAGCTTAGCCAGCCCAGCAGAGAAAAATTCAGGGATGTATTTGCAAAAAGCATTATAACAAAGGAAGAAAGCATGCCAGAAGCAATAAAAGCGCTTAAATTATATGAGGAAAGAAGAGATGGGGAGGCATCTGGAATACTAAAAAAAGTGGCAGCTTCATATTCAGACGCTGTTCAGGACTGGAACAAGGCACAAAATGCAGGATTAAAACTAAGGAACAAAGAGAAAACAAACATGTATGACTGGGCGGCGCAGGCAAACCTTATTGTATGCATGATTGATGATATTGAAGGTAAAAATAGAAATCTTGTTTATGAGTTGATTAACATATTGGCAATATACAAGGAATTATCAGAATTAAATTTCCCTGTTTCTTGGACAATAGAGGCAAGGGAAAGAGCAGAGGTTATAAACGAGCTATTTTCAATTGTTTCTAACGATGGCATGGTCAATCCAAACCTTCGGGATTGGACATCTAAATACAGGTAAAGAGCTTATCCAATCAGTTTAAAAAAAACCCCTGTAAAGGGAGGAATATGGGGAAAGTGGAGGAGCTGCTGGAAGAGGTTAGGAAGAAGGTGAGGCCCGGGGAGAAGGAAATAGGGGAAATTGAAAAAGCGAAAAATATTGTTATTGAAAGGTTGGAAAATGTATTGCCAAAAGATGTGCAAATAGGATTGATGGGCTCGGTAGCAAAAGGCACTGCTTTGAAAGATAATAAGGAATTGGATATATTTTTGCTTTTTGATAAAAAATACAGGCCTGAAGAGGTTAAAGAGAAAGGGCTGGCTTGGGCAAAAAAAGCAATGAAAGGCATCAAAACAAGGGTTAATTATGCACAGCATCCGTATTTGCAGGTGCTGATGAAAGAAGTTAAGGTGGATATTGTTCCCTCGTTTAAATTGGAAAATAATGAAAAATTAAAAACTGCTGTAGACAGGTCGCAATTGCACAAAAAATGGGTAAACAGGAGAGTGGATGAAAAAATGTGCGATGATGTGAGATTGCTGAAGCAGTTTATGAAAAATATCGGGGTGTATGGGGCGCAGTTGAGGGTGGAAGGTTTTTCAGGGTATTTGTGTGAATTGCTTATTATAAAATATGGCTCGTTTTTGGGAGTGCTGAAAGCAGCTTCTAAATGGCAGGAGCCTGCCATTGACATTGCAAATTATCATGGGGAGGAAAAGGCAAGGGGAATGTTTCCAAAAGCAGCTATGGTTGTAATAGACCCTACAGATAAGGAGAGAAATGTTGCTGCAGTGGTTTCCCATACCTCTCTTTCAAGGTTTATTTTGGCTTCAAGACAGTTTTTGAAAAATCCGGCAAAAGAGCATTTTTTCAGGGAAAAAGAAGTGCATTCGGCCGGGAAGTTGAGGAAGATGATTAAGGGGAGGGGCACCCATGCAATTGTATTGGTTATGCCTGCGCCTAAATTAGTGGAAGATGTGCTTTGGCCCCAATTAAGAAAAACAGCGCATTCTCTTCTCTGGGTTTTGAAAAACGGGGATTTTCACGTGTTTGGGCATTATTTTTATGCAGATAAGAAGAGGGCGATTATTATTATAGAAACAAAGGAAAAAGAATTGCCTGCAATAAAGCATGTGCCAGGGCCTTTTGTATGGCACCCCGAGCATGTTGATGCATTTGTTGAAAAGCATAAAAATGCAATTAATTTGCATGCAGAGCATGACAGAGTGGTGGCTATTGAGAAAAGGAAATGCCGCACTCCGAGGGAGGCATTGGAAGAGGCGTTTAAAAATATGGAAAGAACGGGGGTGCCCAAGCCTTTTGCAAATGCTTTGAAAAAGAGGGAGTGGGAAAATGCATATTATCTGCTCGGAGAGGAGAAATTAAGGGAGATTGCATCAGATTATTTCAGCCGGAAGCTATAGAAAATGTTTATAAATTGTAGGCAGAAAATAAGGATAGAGATAGGCGACAAGAGGGATGATATGAAAGGCGACAAGAAGATAGGTATGTATTTGTTATCAATTTTGCTTGTTTTTGGCATGTTTGGCATTTTATGGGCAAATCAGATATATGAAAGGTCTTGCGCAGACGGCACTGGATATTTCCAATGCTCGCAGGAAAGCCCGGGTTATGCATGCCTTCCAGATTCCAGTGCAGGTAATGGATTGAGCCTTCAGAATGATATTACAAATAAAATTGTAAAAGATGTAAGTGGAAACCATAAATGCGCATGCGCAAATTTTGCAGGGTATGCTGAGAAAAGCGGGAAATGCGTAAAAACAACCTGCATAGACACTAATGGGGCTGAAATTCAAGATAGGGCATGCTCTGCTACAAAGCCGAAAAGATGTGTTGGCGGAGAGCTTGCTGATGATGCAAATGCTTGCGGATGCCCAGGCGGGCAGCAAATGGCTGCCGGCGGCAAAACTTGTGAAGCAAGGATTGGGTGCAGATGGGGCACGAAACCATGTGCTCCGGGGTATGAATGCACATATATG
>JBDRNY010000044.1:0-3006 GCA_043810635.1 Microcaldota archaeon
CATATCTTTGCTTTTATCCTCCCTTCTCCATATTCCAAAATTTCTATTTTGCAAGGCAAAATTTCATTTATTTCGCTTTCAGCCAATATAGAAGAAAGAAATGAAACAACCAATTCCCCCTTATTTTCCGCTTTCTCTTCCACAACAAAAAATTCCTTCCCTTCCCCCTCTTTTCCCCCCATAAATTCAAACATTGCATTAGCCGCTTCGCTAATTGCTTCCTGGAAATTCTTTGCTTCAGCTTCCACAAATATATCTGCCGTATGCTCCAAAAATTTATATGCCATAATTATCCTGCCCAACTCAAGCTCTGACAGCTCTTGCCCTTAAATATCTATACAATGCTTCCTGCTTTGACTTTTTGGATATTCCGTGGCTTGTTTTTTCCCAATAATGGGGCTTGAAAATCATCTGCCATATTGCTTTGAATGTTGCCAATGCCATCAAAACCCAGTATATTGGGATGAAAATGGAGAAAAATGCAATTTCTGTATGCCCTCTCCTAAGCGGCGCCAATACATGCATTGCAATAAACAATATATTTCCCACTATAAATGCAATCCATCCCAGCGTAAGAATATGGCCCGGATAAAGCGCGCTTATAATTTGCGACTGGGTGAGGAGCCATGCAGCGGCTATCACCCAGAAAGTAAAATTAAGTATGTGGGTTACAGGCGTTCCGATTATTATAAAGAAAAATGTGACAAGCCCGCCAAGCGAATAATCCCTCAGCGTCTGAACAGGATGCCTGAAGTGCACTAAAAATGTTTGGATAAACCCTTTAATCCACCTAGACCTCTGGCCCATCCAATTTGATAAAACAGTATTGCTTTCTTCCAATGTAACCGAATCCATTATTCCCACTCCATCAGTGTGCACAGCACCCCCTATTTTTTCAAATGTGGTGGATTCCATCATTCCTATTTTCCTCCCTATCCTTGACAAGCGCATTCCCAAGTCAGCATCTTCGGTAACATTATACGGGTCCCACCCCCCAATATCTTTCAATACTTTTGTTTTGAAATGGTTTGAAGTTCCGCCGAGCGGAATGGGCAGGCCCATTGCATGAAGGCCCGGGAGCACATATTCAAACCAGACAGCATATTCTGCAGCAAACCACCTGCTAAGCAAATTTTCGTTTGCATTGTAAAAATAAAGCTTTGACTGCAAAGCCACAAGGTTGTCATCTGAATTTTTGAAAATCCACACAGCTTTTTTCAGCTGGTCTGTTTCCGGAATATCTTCTGCATCATAAATTGTCAAAAATTCCCCTTTTGCCTCCATCAGCCCGACATTAAGGCATTTTGGCTTTGTTTTCGGGTGGGAATGCGGAAGAATAATAATGCTGTATTCCTCCCCCATCCTGTATTTGCATTCATTAACAGCTTCAATCGTATCCTTGTCATCCTCTTCAAGAAGAATTTTTATATCTAATTTGTCCCTTGGATATTCAATCCTGCTAAGCGCTGTAATCAGATTTTTTATTACCCCCTCCTCTTTGTATGCAGGGACAAGAATAGTATATCTCGGAAGCTCTTCATCCGGCAATTGCGCCAGCTCTCTTTGGGTGGGGTTTGGAATTCCTTTTCTCAAAGAGAGGTAGAAAATATATGTTTTAAATAAAATTGTTGCAAAATAAAATAAAATTCCTGCAAGCACAAGCAAAGGCCCGACGCCTAATTGGGTGAAATAGGTTAATGCAAGCAAAAGCAATGCAAAAATTCCCCCAAAAAACACCACCTGCTCCGCAGTTTCCCTGTGAAAGATTTTTTTTGCGCTTATTTTATGGTTTAAAAAAAGATAATCCCCCTCATGGCCGTTGTCATGCCTTTTGAAATAATGCTGGTGGGTGCGGGTAAAATGAAAGTTTTGCTTTGCCTTCTCCCGTATAAATTGATATGCAGAGTGGATAATACTCCTATTCCGCCTCGCCTCATACTTGTAGACAACAGAGGACTCTCCCATCACCAAAACCTTAGAATAAGTGCAAGCCAAATTTCCATCTGACCCTTTAGATGCCTTTCCCGCAGAATTTTCTGTTTTTTTATAAAAATTGCGCCACAAGCTTGAAACAGTATTTTCAATATTCCATTTAACATCTTCCTCTTCCATTTCTGCAAGGACTTCGCTAATGTCATTATTTTCACTACTTGTCATAACATTATTTACAACAATACCTATATAAACATATTTTTCCCAAAAAACAGCATGATATGCCCTAACATTCAAATTGCTTTTTCTTTGGTGGGTAAACCCTAGACACCTTTCTTTTTCTAAAAGAAAGGGGGCTTGGGATCGTAGGGCTCTCAAATCCTTCGGATTTGGAGGCTCAAACCCTTCGGGTTTGACCAGATGTGCTCTGCCGAACACATTTGCCCAACTCTCCGAGTTGAGCAATTTGAACCCTGATATAACTGTGCCCGAAGGGCACAGCTGAACTCTTTTTCTTTCCCGAGGGTTTCTTTTTCGGAGAAAAAGAAAGGCTCTTGGGATCGTAGGGATTTGAACCCTAACATGCAGGTTTCTTGCTTCGGCGGGATGCCGAACCTGGAGCCTGCCGCGCTACCAAATTACGCCACGACCCCAATACTTTTCCACTTGCTACCACTTAATACTCCTTTCTATTCATATTTAACTGGGGAGAAATTAAAGAAGCTTATGCTGTAAATCACATACTCGCCTCGCCTATCCCCACAGCAAGCTGTGGGGCATTACGGCTCGGCGAAATCAATTAACCTCAACTGGTCTCCTTTCCTTCCCTGTTTCTTAATGTATTTCCTGATTATATCTGCATTGAAGCCTTCACCCACTGTCCCTATGTACCCCCCATCACTCCAGAACTCCCCTCCCCATAACTCCTTTTTTATCTCTGGAAAGTTTTCAAACAATTCCCTGGCAGTTATGCTCTTTACAATCTGGATTACCCTTGAGGGAGAATATCTTGGGGCTGCCTGCAAAAGTAGGTGCACATGGTCTTCATCAAAGCCTATGGTTTCTGCCTCAAGG
>JBDRNY010000045.1:0-8817 GCA_043810635.1 Microcaldota archaeon
GAAGTATTGTGTAAACAATTTTATGAAAATCTCACTGCTATTGCTGGGCATAATTGCTATTTCATTTATTTTGCAGATGGCAATTAACCCGGGGTTTACTGAAATTTTCTTTTTCAACCCTGCAAATCTGCAAATTTGGCAATTTATTACTTCAATATTTTTGCACGGCAGCGTAATCCACCTCTTATTCAACGGGTATGCATTGTTTTTGTTTGGAAGCATATTGGAAAAAAGAATAGGGGGAAATGAATTTTTGAAACTGTTTTTTATTGCGGGATTGGCAGGAAATTTGCTTATTGGGCAACTGTTTTGATTGGGATAATACCTTCAATTCCTTCATTAGGCGCATCTGGTGCAATATTCGGCATATTTGGGGCATTGGCAATATTGGAGCCAAAATTAACCCTTCTCATATTCGGAGTAATTCCGATAAACATCAGGCATGCTGCAATACTTTGGATTGTTTTAGAATTTGTGGGTGCGTTTAATCCTGCATCAGGCATTGCTTCTGCCGCGCATTTGGGAGGGCTGGTTGTTGGCTTGTTGATGGGAAAAATGCTTGAAAAGAAAATTGTTAGGCAGCAGTATTATGCTTGGAGAAGGCATTAGAGAGTAAAGCTCTGCCTTTTATCCCTAATTTTTTCAATCCCAAATTCCACGGGCTTGTATGGGTGCATGCCAGGCATCTCAAAATTAATTTTAGCAAGCGCCTTATTATCCCCGTATGGGGACAGGGTTATCTTTAGAGTGTGCTTTTCGCCTGAATTGTCTGTGCATATGATTGTAAATGTTGGATTGTTTTTGCTTAAATCAGAAAGCAGATTGTCTGCCAAACTTATATTTGAAAAATTTGCAGGAAAATGGTAGGTTGTCCGGGAAGTAGACATCGTTCCCCCAAGTACTGGGCTTTGTGAAAAAAATGATATTGCATAGGCAACTGTTTGCCCTTCCTTCTTTTGCTCTTCCACCGCAAACTGCAATCCTTTAAGGTCATAGCCAAGAGACTTTATTTTTTCAAATACCGATGAAAAATTATGTTCTATCCCTGTTTTTATAGAATCAGAGGCTGTTTTTGAAACCTGCCACAAAAAAACCACGTATATCACGCTTTCAAATAATGCAGCAAATATTATAACCTAATACTGGGTTTTTTGATGTTTTCTTATGTGTGGACAGAATAAACACACCCATGCAAGCTTGTATTCGAGTTGGCGGGATAAAAATATGTAAATTTTTTAGGGGGAGGCGAGTATATAATATTTGTCTTCCATCTTTTATTGGGAGGTTAAACTATGACAGTTACTGTAGTGGTAGGAGGACAGTACGGGGATGAAGGAAAAGGCAAGATTATTTCTTATTTGGCATTGCATGATGAGCCAGATGTTATTGCAAGAGGAGGAGGAGGGCCGAATGCAGGGCATTCTGTTGAATACAGGGGAAAGAAATACAAAATAAGATTGACTCCTTCCGGATTTATCAATAAAAATGCTAAATTGGTTATTGGAGCAGGAGTGATGATTGATGCTGACGTGTTTTTGAAAGAAGTGGAAAATTTTGAATTGGGGAAGAGGTGCAAAATTGACAGAAGGGCTACGCTAATAGAGCAAAAGCATAAGGAAATGGACAGCTCTTCTGAATTAAGCAAAAAAATAGGCACAACAAAAAGCGGGATGGGGCCTGTAACAGCTGCAAGGGCAAAAAGAGAGGCAAAATTTGTAGAAGAAGAGGAAAAATTAAGGGAGTATTTGTGCGACGGAGTGGAAATTGTAAATAATGCAAAAAATCTGCTTGTTGAAGGAAGCCAGGGTTTTATGCTTTCAAATATTTACGGCACTTACCCTTATTGCACTTCAAAAGATATTTCAGCATCAACTATTTGCGCTGAAATCGGGCTGGGGCCATTGAAAGTGGATAATGTTATTATGGTAATTAAGGCGTATACTACTAGAGTGGGTGAGGGGCCTTTCAAAGGGGAAGTGAGTGTGGAAGAGGCGGAAAAAGTAAATATGCAGGAATATGGAACAGTAACCGGAAGGCCCCGCAGGACTAATCCTAATTTAATTTGGGAAGAATTGAAACTGGCTGCAAAAGTAAATTCTGCAAATTATATTGCATTAACTAAATTGGATATAAAATTTCCTGAAGCTGCGGGCATGCGGGATTATAAAGAATTGCCTGAAGAGGCAAAAAAGTTTGTTGAAGAAGTGGAAAAGAAATTGGGAGTGAAGGTGGGGTTGGTTGGCACAGGGCCTGAAACAGAAGATGTTATTGACAGAAGAGGGGAGTAAAGCGGGCGGAAATTGGGCAGGGTGAAACCGGGAAAGGATGTTATTGAAATGGAAGATAATTATTTGTAAAATGCAAGCTCCATTGTTATTGTATTGTTTGAATAAACTATTTTTACTGGCACGGGCACATTTCCTGCAACCCAGTATTCTGCATCATCCAAAGAATATTTGGTGCATTCAAATTCCCCTGCGGGCACGGTTATTGTGCGCCCTCCTAGGTTTTCCAATTCAACAGCATCATCTGCGCGCGTGGAAGAGTGGGGCCCTTCTGCGGGGCATGGCACATCATTTTCACTGCTTGTACCGGAAATTTCCATATAGGTTGCTGATTTTACGCATTTAAGGGTGGATTTGTCCAGCCATAATTTGGATATTGTAGTTACCCCTTGGGAAGACAAATCTGATTCCTGAAGCCAGGTAGGATTTCCATTTGCAGCATCTAATTTGTTTGTTGTTTTAATATTCATTGTTCCTCCGGGGAATGATGTTTGGTATTCAAATTCTGATACAGCATCAAATTTGAAAATTTCAAGAAGGGTTGCCTCTGTTGAAGAGGGGGGCGTGGTAGGGGTGGGAGTTGTTCCGGGGGAGGAGGTGGTATTGTTTGATAATGAAGGAGTGGTTGCATTTCCGCCTGCACGGGGGGTGAGAGGGGGAGGAACAGGCGCCAAGCCGGGAAGGGTTGTATTATCTGCAGGGGGAGGATTTTCTGAGCCATTGCATATGCATCCGAGAAGAAAAATAGAGCAAATAAACAAAACAATGATAATTATGCTTTTGGACGTCAAATCACCTGTTGGGATAACAACAAAACCATTAATATTTCTAACCCCTCAAATAAAATTCTCAATTTCGCCTCTGTAGCTCAGCGGTAGAGCGCGCGCATGGTATGGGTTTTACCCCATAAAGCGCGAGGTCGAGGGTTCAATCCCCTCCGGAGGCTTAATTAGAGCACCTGCATGCTGATATATTTCAATCCTTACAGTATTGAAATTTCAAGGTTGGCAGCATTCATGCCATTGCCTCTTTAGGGATACCAGTATTCCCTT
This sequence comes from Microcaldota archaeon, assembly GCA_043810635.1. Lineage (GTDB taxonomy): Archaea > Micrarchaeota > Micrarchaeia > Anstonellales > Anstonellaceae > 1-14-0-10-45-29. Next base: position 3,338 of record JBDRNY010000045.1, read on the forward strand.
TGCGTGCATCTCTGTCTGCACGCAATCGATATATGCCCTCTTGACGTTTTGCTATATTGAATGCAGCATTAACGTCTGCATTATCAACGTGCCCGCATATCGGACACTTAAACATTTTCTTGCTTCTGTTGCCAATAAACTCACACCTACTACACAGTAGGGAGGTATATTGTGGGGAAACATATTCAATGGGTACGCCTTTCATTTTAGCTTTATAATCCACCATTTTTTGGAACTGATAGAAAGACCAACTATGGAAAAGATGTCTATGTTTCCTCTGCCGTCTTCCTCTAGTCCATATACCATCCAATTTTTCAAATTTTATCCCAAATTTCATTCCAAGCGCATAATCAACAAGTTTCGAACTTATCTTATGATTCAAATCCTTCAATATCCTGCTCTCCCTATCTTTGATTTTTTTCAATTGCCGGTGTTTCCCTCTCTTTTGCAGCATCGTACGCATATCTTTGTATTTCCTACGAATATGGGTAAATTGCTTTCCCATCTTTAGAACCTTGCCATTAAGCTGGTTGACAGCAACGACAGAATGGCCAGAAGTATTCAGGTCTACACCAACCCATCCCTTTGGCTCAAACAATGGCTCCTCCTTAAAAGACGCAGACACATAGAAATACTGATTGTCTATCTCTATTTGATTAATCTTCTCAAAACTGTTTTTGAAATGATAATAAAAAGACTTCTTTAATGGGGGGATAAATATTGTCCTTTCCTTCTTATTTACCCTTATTGCTTGATTTGGGATAACCAACTTGATAGAGCTGGCATGCTTTGCTTTTCGGTTTCCACCATATTTCCTTAAAATCTGGTTTGCAATTGTTGAACTCAGGCCGATATGCCTGACATCTCTCGAGGAGTCAGTCCTTGTTTTAATGCCTATTTCGGCTATCTTTCTCGCCTTGGATAATTCTGCAGAGAAGTCGTGATTGTGCTTGATTTTGAATGCCAGTATCATAATATGACTACTTTCTTCTGTATTATACGTCTTTGGAAGGGGTAACTTTCCAGTGGATTGCTCACATCCTACCCATAAATTGAGTTAGTTTTTTTCCAGGTCGCGGGTTCAATCCCCGTCGGAGGCTTAGTTAACCAGAGTATTGCATTTTGAGTCAACAGCTTTGCATTGGGGAGGATTGAAACTGAAATTTCTCCTTGTTTCTTTTCATTATTTCAACTAATGAAAGCATTATCGGCACTTCCACCAATACCCCGACTACGGTTGCAAGTGTTGCCCCTGAATTCATGCCAAATAATATTAGCGCTACTGCGACAGAAAGCTCGAAAAAATTGCTCGCGCCTATAAATACTGAAGGTGCGGCTTCTTCGTACCGTATTTTCATTTTCTTTGCCCCAAAATAGCCTATATAAAATATCAAAAAAGTCTGCAACGTCAGGGGGATTGCTATAAGCAGTATGTGAATCGGATAATTGATGATTTTGTCTCCCTGGAATATGAATATTAACACAAGGGTTATCAACAGCCCAAGAGGGGTAATCCATTCAATTTTCTTTATGAATTTATTCTCCAGCCATTCAATGCCTTTCTTTTTGATTAAAAGGTGCCTTGTTATTGCTGCAAGAAGCAGGGGGATGGCAACATAGAATAAAACTGAAAAGAAAAGCGTGGCAAACGGCACTACAAATTTTGTTGCTAATCCGAGAAGGAATTGGGCCAGCGGGGCAAACAATATCAAAATTATAATGTCATTAACAGATACCTGCACAAGCGCATAGTTGATATTTGCCCTTGCCAAATAAGTCCAGACCAAAACCATTGCTGTGCAGGGAGCCAGCCCCAATAATATCATTCCTGCAATATAGTCATCTTGCAATGAAACAGGTATAAAGCTTGAAAATACAACTCTCATAAAAATCCATGCAATAATAGCCATGGTAAAAGGCTTTATCGCCCAATTGAGGATTAATGTAAGGGCTAGGGGCTTGGCATTTCTTTTTACATTTAAAATATCAGATATGTTTATTTTCAGCATAATTGGATACATCATTATCAGCAAAACTACAGCTACGGGGATGGAAACGTTTGCTATCTCAAAACTTCCCAATACAGTTGCAAAATCAGGAAAAAAATACCCTATTCCGGTTCCCAGTATGATGCATAATGCAACCCATAATGAAAGGTATTTGCTGAAAAAATCAAGTTCTGCCTGGTCGCCCACATTAAACACCATTTATATTAAACAGATTTTTCTTGGAATGTTATTACTTAGCATTTTATTCTCCGGATGGGAATTTTTTTGATGCCCGTGAGTTTGCACAAATCAATGACTGCCTTGCATTTTATTTTGTAATAGATATTTTTTCCGTCCCTTTTTGAGCTTATAAGCCCCCAGGATTCCAATTTTGACAATTGGATGGACACTGTAGACTGCGCCCTTTTAACATAAGGGTATATTTCACATACGCATTTTTCCCCTTCAAGCAGAAATTCGATAATCCTCAGCCTTGTTTCATCGCCTAATGCCTTGAATAGCATGACTGCCTTTTTCATATTGATATATTGGTATATGTCAATATATAAACTATATGGTTTTTTGCAAATAAATATATAAACCTCATAACCGCGCTATAGTATATGAAAAATATTTATGCAGCAGCATTTGCAATTCTTTTGCTTTCAGTCTGCATTTTTGCAAAGTCTGATGTTGAATTGAAAAAAGAGGCATTGGATTTTACCGTCGGCGGAATAATGCAATTGGATTCCCCACCTTCTTATGATAATTTTATTTCAAATGACGGAAAAGAATATGTTATTGTAATAATTGACGGCACCCCCTCGTTTCTTGTAAATTTAATCAGAGAGGGGGAGGAGTATGTTGCAAAAGTAGTTTATGAAAATAATACAATCAGGCAGGTAGTTGAAGGAAGGTATTCCCAGACAGGGGGGAAAAGCATTGGGGATGTGCAGAATGAAATACATGAATATATTTTGGAATTTGACAACTCAAGGTTTTTTTATGAGGCAAAATACAACATGCTTCTAGGATTGAGGGGGAGAGTGTGCGAAAGCATGCAGGAATGCGAGGAAGCATGCCTAAGCTCTGAAGTTTGCGAGTATGCATATGAGAAGGAGGGAGTGCAGGTAATTGAAAATGTGTATGAATATTCCAAAACAAAAAAAGAAATAGACACCCTTGTAAGCAAGGAAAAAGAGCTGCTTGAAGATAAGGGGAATAAGAATGATTTGGAAGTGCTTGAAACATATTCAGATATAATAGAAAGAATGGGGCAGGCAATGGAAAGCATGAAAAACAGCAATATGCAGAAAGCAGAAAATTTGCTCTACTTGGGGGAAATAAAATACAATACAGAAACGCTTTCAGAGGCAAAAAATGTTATAGATGAATCCATTGTTCCTGCAAGAAATGCTGATGAAAGGAAGAGAAGCATTGCAAGCATACAAGAAATAACTTCCCTAAGAGCTCCGCCTCCGGGAGAGGAAATTGAGAAAACTGAACCTGCGAAAGGGGAGGAAGAAGAGGGGGAAGCGGCGGAAGTGGAAGAAGGGAAGCAAGAAGCTGAAGATTGGGTGGATATGGGAGACAATGCCACAGCAAGCGGGCTTGCGGATAGTGAAGAAGAAATTTCTGCAGAAGAAGATGATGAAAGCATCCCTCCGATTGACAAGCCTGTCAGGGAGGATGAGCCGCTCAATTTTGACAATATTATACTGATTGTTGCAGCAGTTATTGTATTGGTTACAATAGTTGAAGCAATACTTGCAATAAGAAGATATTTGGAAAAGAGGAAGGGAGGATTGGGGGGAGGAAAACTGGGAATTCCCTCCCTGGGCGGAAGAAAAGTGCAAAGCCTTGAGGATTTGGTTTGATTAAATTTTAATTCTTTGAATTGGCAGCCTGTGCGGGATTATTTTTTCCTGCTTTGTGTATGCAAAAAATTGGGGGAGCATTTGCATGTCAAGTGAATATAAATCAGGTTCCCCCTCAACCGGAACCAGCTTTGAAAATTCTTTTGAAAAAAGGTTTAAAGTGGAAAGAATGTGGTGTGATGCTATTTTTGTTGCAAGAAAAGAAGCATGGCTTTTTGTAAAAAACAAATTGAAATCATAGTATAAAACATATGCCATGTCACTGCCTGCGCCTGAAAGGCTGATTGCCCTGTTTGCGCCTATTCTTGCGGCAAGATGTGGATTTCGGATGCTTAATGCATGGCAAATTTCAAGCCAGGTCAGTATGGGGCCGTAAAACCCCTTTGCAAGAATTTTCATTTCAGATGCTGTGCCTTTGTTTAAATTCCGAAGCAAGGATGCAGATGCCCGCACTTTTTGCAAAACAGATGAGCATGCCCTTGAGTCTGAAAGATAGGTTGCAACATCATTCTTGCATTCGATAAAAAATTTCTCGTCAGGAAAGGAGTATTTGGAAAAGGATGCAAACCTTGCTATTGAATGCAGATATTCCCTTTCTTTTAATTCAAAAGAATGCTTTGGATTAATCATTTTTGACGCAATTTCCTTTTCAATTAAATAGGGGGAAAGCATAAATACCAAAAAAAAGAGGGAGGGGTAATTTAAAAAAATAGGTGTGCGCTAAATCCAGCGAAGCAAGCCCCCTTTAGGGGGTGGATACAGCGCACACAACTTTTATTCCCTGAAAATAGAAATATCTTCAGCAACGGCGTGGTACTATTTGCCCAAAACAAATGGCATGCCAAAGCTCACAGGGCTTTGTAGCACCACCGCAGGCGGCCCATCACTGGAAACCTACCCCCTCCGCCTCCTTATAAGCAGCCAAAAACCAATATTTTTATGAAGAGCTACAAATTCAGGTTATATCTGTCAAAGCTTCAAGAGAAGCAGATGAAGCAGCACTTATGGCTTGCCAAAAATCTCTGGAATGAGCTATTGGAGCATTGCAAAATATTTTATCAGAGTTATGAAAAATTCCCAACAAGAAATGCATTGCAGCTTATGGTAAAAAATTCAGGCTTGTTTTCCCAAACCTCGCAAGAGGTTGCCCACAGGGTTGAGAAAGCAATTTGGAGATACATAAAATTAAAAAAACAGGGAAAGAAAGCAGGCTTTCCGCGCTTCAAATCAATAGAGCGGATGAAAAGCCTTCATTATCCACAAGCAGGCTTTTCTCTTGATAACAAGCTAAAAATAAATCCATTTGGGCAAATTCAGATAGTCAAACACAGGCAGATAAAAGGCAAGATAAAAACCCTGACACTAAAAAGAGAGCTTTCCGGAAAATGGTTTGCCTCTTTTTGTGCTGAAGAGGAAAAAGAAATTCCAAAACTAAACAAAGGGGAAAAAATAGGGATTGATTTGGGGCTGAAAACGTTTGCCACTATTTCTGATGGAAAGATAATCAAGAACCCAAGGCATCTGAAAAAATATGCGGAAAAACTTGCAGATTATCAAAGGCTGTTTTCAAAAAAGAAAAAAGGGGGAAAGAACAGGCGCAAGGCAAAGGGGAGAA
>JBDRNY010000046.1:0-3703 GCA_043810635.1 Microcaldota archaeon
AAATCAAACCTCCCCTCTTTCTCCAATTTCCCCATTAAGCAATACTTTGCACGCCTCATCCCACGCTTTCTGAATTTGCGGATGCATATTCCTCCCGTTAAAATAGTGCAAGGCAGAAGTAATAAGCGTTTCTCAAAAAAGAAGGGCTATTTCCTCATTCCCCTTCCCTTTCTTGAAGCAGATGTCAAGCCCCTGAAAATTCTTGTTTTTGATATTTTTCCTTTGTAATATTTGGGGTCAACTAATATTATTTCAAAATATTTTTTCTGCCCGTCTTCCCCAACCCAGTAGGAGTTAAGCACTTCCATATTCCTGTATTTTCTTCCAGCCCTCTGCTCTGCCATTTTCCTTGAAGACACTCCAGGGGACAAATACCTGATATTTTTCCCGGGCTTTCTCCCTCCCATAGGCTTGGGCCTTTTCCTCTGCCCCCTCCCGGTTCTCACCCTTACAATAATATAACCCTGCTTTGCCTTCCAACCAAGAGTCCTTGCCCTTGTCAAATTAGTAGGTCTTTCCAATTTTACAACAGAGTTCTCCCCCCTCCATTTGGAAAGCCGATGGCGGTAAACCTCACTCCTTTCCTTATACTCTCTTTCAAAAGTCCTTCTAATATGGTCATACATGCCCATTTTTTCACCTGCGTAGTTTTATTTTGCTTCTAAACGGCCTGCCGATTCAGGATACGAGTCCCACATATTGGCACAATAATTAGCAAATTCAAGTATTAAAAACCATATACCATCACTTTTGCAAATTTCAAGCTTCCTATTCTAATGCAAGCAGCCATTTCCAAAGCGGGATATACTTAATTCCCCCTTTCTTTCCCTCTAAATTTTCAGTAAGCATTACCATATCTTTCACTTTTGACTTGTATTTTCTCTTAAATTCCAGCAGACCCTCAATTTCCCTCTGCTCCGGAGAGTCGGTATAGCTTACATTTATTGCGCTCAGCTTTCCCTTCTTCCCTTCAACTACAAAATCAACTTCATTTTTATCTCTCCAATAAGATACTTTTTTTTCTCTTCTCTACAGTTCTATAAACACCGCATTTTCCGCCAGCCTTCCAAAGTCTGATGAAAATCTTAAGGCAACCGCATTTCTCAGCCCGGTGTCTATGCAATAAACTTTGCTGGGGTTCACTTGCTTTACCTTGAGCGAGTATGAGAAAATTTGTACCAGGTAAATAAGGTTTATGTCCATAAGGTAAGAAAGGTATTCTATTACTGTTTCCTTGCTTACGCTCAGCCCCCCTTTAACAGTCCGGTAGTATGAGCTTGCGCTAAAAAGAGCCGAAATGTTTGTTATCAGGAATTTGCTCATCATTTTCAAAAGAGACAGGTTCCTTAGGGAATATCTTTCCACCAAATCCCTGTAAATAAACATCTCAAAATAATTGTTCAATATCTTCTGCTTCAGGCTCCGGGATAAAACAACCTCCGGAAAGCCCCCGTATTCCAGATATTCCAGAAACAGCTTCTTCACTTTAAATCTAAGGGAAGAATATGCAAAATCCCTGCTTAATTCAATATCCCTGAATCTTAAAAACTCCCTAAAGCTCAGGGGAAAGAGATAGAATGCCAGCGTTCTTCCCCTTAGGCTTGTTGCTATCTCTTTGCTAAGGAGCTTGGAGCTGGAGCCTGTTACAAATATTTTTGCCTTCTCTTTGTCATTTACTCTCCTCACAAAAGTTTCCCATCCTTCAACATTCTGTATTTCGTCAAAAAAAAGATATTTCTGCTTCTGCTTATTGTCTGGATACAGCTCATAATATGCTTCAAGCATGTCATTAAGCTCGCCTGCTTTTAGCGGCAGCAGCCTGTCATCCTCGAAATTAATATATAATATCCTGTCCTTGTTAATTTTCTTATTAAGAAGCTCGTTAATCAGCTGGTAGAAGTAAAATGTCTTACCTGCCCTTCTTGAGCCTATTATGCTGACTATCTTGGAAGTGTCCGGTATTCTCATCTCCCTTGGAACAATTTTTTTTGGAAAAACAAACTCATGAAATTCCTTAATAATATACTTGAATACAGGTATCTTTGTCATGGTCTTATATGGAAGGATAGATTTATATATATTTGTACTTCTATGGAAGACCAAATATTTTTAGCCCTGAATTATACCCTGAAAAAAGAAAAAAATTAATTAGAAAATAATCCAGAGCCCTATACCATAACTTTCACTTTGAAAGGCCTGCCCATTATAGTATCTCCGACAATTTTCCTTTCTATTGCCTCAACTTCAGCCAGCAACCCCCCGGCATCCTGCCTGCATGCAAAGTTTGCAACAATGCACTCTTCCCTGTTTTTCGCCTTTTCAACAAGCTTTTCCACAGCAGTGCCTGCAAAAACCATTTCCAATGCCTGGGAATTTATCTCATTATGCGCCCATTCCTTCTCCATTCCAGTCACTTCTGACTTCATCTTTATTCCATACCAGTCAATATGCATCCTTCCTTCCAAAGAGTTTGAAATAAATTTCCTCATTTCATACGCGGCCTCTTCAGAATGCCCCCTTACCCTTTCCTTCATATTCTCTTTTCCAGTCGCTTTTATATGCCCTTTCACCCTTCCAATAGCCCCCCTTATTTTTCCAAGCTTTAGATATGTTTCATGCTTTTTTGCATGCTTTTTGTGCAATACACCATCTTTTGCCTGCATCAGCATCATTTTTGTTGCATTAACCATCCTTTCCATATTCATTTCAGCGCCCCTCCTCTGCCTTTCACCCAAATGCCCCATCCCAAGCAAGCTTAATCCGTTTTTCAATTTGTGCAAATTAGCGCTTATCTTCTCAAGCTCATTTGTCCATTTCTTCTGCTCTGAAAATATCATTGCATCAGGTATCTTCTCCATCAGCTCTTCTGCCTGCCTTTCCAGATTTTCCAATGCAACAGTATGCTCATTTAATTCAAACTCATCCGCCCCTTTCAAATCCTTTGCAATCCTCCTTGCTTCCATTGCAAGTATTTTCGCTTTCTCCTCAATATCTTTCGGATGGTGGCTCCGCTCAATAGATTCAACAATCTCATCAAGAAGCTCTATCACCCCTATTTCAATTTCCCTTATTTCCTGCGAAATATGTGAATAATCAGTTCCTCCCCCAGAAGCCATATTCTCCCTTAATTATGCGAGATATATAAATGTAATTATGCTACCTTATTTCCGCCTTCTTTATATTTTTCAAAATCTTCATCTGCTCTCCTTTTCGTATCTGCTGCTAATCGTTGGTCTCTTGTTGGCACAAGAGTTCCCAGCGCATATTCCTTTTGCTGCCTCCCTGCATCTGTTTTTGCGGTAATTTCGAATTCTGAAATTCTTATCTGCGCTTGTATATATACCCCGAGCTTATTCCATAATATATTTACATCAACATTATACTTTTTTGCCACTTCTTCAAGAACTTTATAATAATCCCCACTCATTTTCTCGTCTTTCATTACATTGCCCATTGCTTTCCATTGCCCTTCATTTCTTTTCATTTCCGCAAATTTCGGGCTTTGCTGCTCATATATGATGATTGACTCGTCAAGAACTATTTTTTCTTGTTTGCTTAGTTTCTGGCTTGCCTCAGTTTCTATCTCTCTTCTTTTAAGTTGAAATAAAAAGAACATCTGTTCAGCCTCCTAATTTGCTCACACCTTCTTTTTTTGGTTCAACCCATTGGCCTGATGACTTCCAATCCGGCAAAATTACCCAAT
>JBDRNY010000047.1:0-4608 GCA_043810635.1 Microcaldota archaeon
CTATCGAGCCTTTTGATGCCGCATCATTCAGAGCTCTGCTGCATAATCATGACGCGCTGGATTTTGAGGGAAATCCAGATGCCTGTGTAAAATAATAACTTACCACCCTCCCGACTCAAGCAAAACAGCCAACTCCTCCAAATTCATGTTAACAAGTTCCTCATCAACAATCAATTCTCTCTGCCCTTCGCTTTTTGCAATAACATTTTGCAATCTATCTCTTTCCAGCATCCATTCTTTGCCCCTGCTTGAAAATTCTACAGATGGCAATTCAGGCATATCTTCCTTTCTCATTTTTTTCATTATACCCTCTGGACAAGCCAATCTTTATTAAATTGCAGAATATTGCAGTCCGCCAAGCGGTCTGCAAGCCGGCCAAGGCAGAGCTTGGACGGACTTCCCTACAAAACCGACGCTTCGGTTTTGGGGTCCCAAATTCCTCTGGAATTTGTAGGATGCCCAACAGGGCAAAGTTGATAGCAAACCACGAGGCAAGAACAAAGCAGGAAAGCAGCAAAACTTTCGTGGTTTGCTATAGGCAAGCCACTGGAAAACAGGCATGCTCCTGCCTTTAAACTTTTCTTACCAATCTTTTTCAGGTGCGTTTGCATGCCCGCCAATTTTGATGAAATAAAACTCCTTGTGGAAAAATGCCAGAAAATGCTTGATTCCGGGGAAAAGCTTGATGAGGACAATACCCGTGCTATTCTCATAGACCCCCTGTTCAAGGCATTAGGCTGGAATATTGGGGATATTAACGAAGTTGAAAGGCAGTTTAAGGTAAAGACAAAAACCACAAAAAAAGTTGATTATGCCTTCAAGCTGGCAGGAATTACAAAATTCTTTGTAGAGGCAAAAGCTTTGCGGGAAAATCTTGAAAATACTGAATTTGCAAAGCAGGCAATAACCTACGGATTTAACCGCTCAATAAGATATGCAGTGCTTACAAATTTTGAAAAGCTCAAGGTGTTCAATTGTGAGTGGAATGAGAAAAACATCTGGAGAAATGTGGTATTTGAGCTGAATTTCAAAGAATTTCTGCAAAATGGGGAAATTTCCGGCAAGCTGGCTCTTTTAACGCGCGATTCTGTAGAAAAAAACTCTCTTAATGTATATGCAAAAAGCATAGGAAAAAGAACCCCTTCCAAAGGCATAGCTGATTTGCTTTTGGAGCAGATGACTGAATGGAGGAAAAAGCTCTCTTCCGAACTGAGCAAAAGCTACAAAGACAAATATTCTGATTATGATATTGACGAGTTTGTGCAGACTTTGCTCAACAGGCTCATATTTATCCGCCATTGCGAGGACAGGGGCTTTGAGAATGAGCACCTTAACGCCTGCCTCAGAAGCTACCAAGGGGGAGGCAAAAATTTGTGGGGCAAATTGCAGAGGATTTTTTCAGATTATGACGAATATTATGATTCAAGCCTTTTTGCGCAAAATTCTGACATTGATTCCAAAATAAAAATTGATGATGCGCTGACAGCCCAAATAATCGAAAGCCTGTATTATACTCCTGACAAAAACAAGCGCTATGACTTTGCCCTTATTCCGGCAGATATTCTTGGAAACATGTATGAGCAATACCTCTCTTATCTTTTGCGAAAAACCCGCGTTCGTGCAAAGCTTGAGAAAAAGCACGCACACAGAAAAGAGCAGGGAATTTACTATACTCCCACCTACATAGTTGATTATATTGTAAAAAACACCCTTGGAGAGGCATTGAAGGGCAAAAAGGCTTCAGAAATTTCAAAATTAAAAGTGCTTGACCCTGCCTGCGGCTCTGGCTCGTTTTTGATAAAAGCATTTGACTATTTGGAAGAATATTGCAAGAAAAACGATGCCAACCATGCCCAAACCCAAATATATTCTGATTCAAACAACGGCAGGCTTACTTTGCAGGGGCGCATTTTGAAAAACAATATTTTCGGGGTGGATTTGGATACAAAAGCAGTTGAAATTGCGCGGCTTAACTTATTGCTAAAAGCTGCCGAATCCCGAGCTAAATTACCATTGCTTGAAGACAATATACAAAACGGAAATTCATTGATTGATGATGAATCAGTTGCAGGGGACAAGGCATTTGTATGGGAAAAGAGGTTTAAGGAAATAATGGATTCAGGGGGGTTTGATGTTGTTATTGGAAATCCGCCATGGAGTTCCAAAATTTCTCTAAACGAAAATAAATATGCTGCAACGAGAATGGGTGTAGATGCGAAAAATGTTAATTTATGCACCTTATTCGTAGTTAAATCAATGAATCTTCTTAGAAATGGTGGTAAACTTGGTTTGTTACTTCCAAAGGTTTTCATAAAAAACGAAGCATATGCTCCAGTTAGAAAGATGTTGTCAGAACAAAAAGTTTATGCTATAATCGACTTTGGGAAATTTCCTGGAGTTGCATCAGATGCAGTAGCTGTATTCGTGGAGAAAGGCAGTCATCCGTCACTTACATCTTTGTCAAGGTTTGAAGGACAAACAAAATTGAAAGAGCAGAATGTCAAACAGAAAGATGTGATTCAGAATCAATCATATGTTTTTGCTATCGACACTACTGCCGAGATAAATAAAATAATCCAAAAATTAAGAGCGAATGCTGTTTCTCTAGCTGTTTTATGTAAAATCAAGAGAGGCATTGAGCTAGGTCAGAAAAGTAATGTCGCTCCATGTTCAAACTGTGGCGCTTATAATGAAGCAGACAAAAAATATTATTCACAAGGAAGTAAGACGTGTAAGGTTTGCGGCAGTTCAATAAACTATGACAAAAAGTTTCAAATAAGCTCAGAAAATAAAACGAATTTTTATTCACATCCCGCAGTATCTGGGACTCAAATAAACAGATGGAAAATAAAAAGCAAATATTTCATCCCTTCCGAACTGAAATCAATTGATTTCAAGAGAGAAATCTTCAAAGGCCCGAAGATATTTGTGAAAAGGATAAACACGAAAATTGATGGTGTATTTGTTGAACCAGAAATCCTTGCTTTTAACACAGTCTATTCTATTTACGGTACAGATGGAAAAAAACTCCGAGCAATAAACGGCATACTAAACTCAAAGCTCATTCGTTTCTATTATGAAATAACTTATAACCTCAGTATGAACCTAACAACTCAGGTTACTATTGGAACATTAAAGACCATCCCAATAATTAAAGATTTTGAAAAATCCGAGCTGATAGAATGTGTTGATAATATGCTTTCTCTCAGCAAACGTTTAGCAGATTTAGGAGACAAGCAAACTTCGGAAACAAACAGGTTAAAGCAGGAAATAGAGGAAACAGACAAAAAAATAGATGAATTAGTATACAAATTGTACGGATTAGCAAAAGAGGAAATAAAAATCGTGGAAGATTCATTTAAATGAAAGTTGGGAGATATGCCAAGAAAAAAGTCAGTTTATGCGGAAGTTGAGCCGGCTGTCCTCAAGTGGGCAGTTGAAAGCTCGGGCTGGGCAGATGGGGAAATAGCCAAAAAAATCAGAATAAGCCCAAATAGCCTCTTATCTTGGAAAAAAGGCGAAGAACAGCCGACCATAACCCAGCTTGACAATCTGGCAAAAGCGCTGAGAAGACCTTTGTCTGCTTTTTTCCTACCAAGCCCCCCTGAAGAGAAGCCAATGCCAAAAGATTACAGGATGCTTCCAGATAGGGAGGGAGAATTTGATAAAAAAACCATATTGGCAATAAGAAAGGCAAGACGGCTGCAGAGAATAGGCGGGGAACTTGCGGAAAACTTGGGCATACGATTAGAGCCAATGATTTCAAGAACTACTACCTTAACAAATCCAGCCAAGCAGGCAGAGAAATACATGGCAGAATTCGAGTTTGATGAGAAAAAAAGAAAAAAATTCAAAACCCCGTACCAGCTTTTCAATTTCATAAGAGAGTCCATAGAGGACAAAAACATCTTTGTATTCCAATTCCCGATGCCTGTTGATGATGCAAGGGGCTTTGCACTTGCAGATGACACCCCTGCAATAATTGTTGTAAATTCAAAGGATATGATAGAGGCAAGAACCTTTACCCTTATGCATGAATTTGGGCATATACTGCTGAAAGATACCAGCATAAGCATGCCTGAAAAATCTCTGCTTCAAAACACAGGCCAAAAATTTGAAAAATGGTGCAATGATTTTGCTTCGTCTTTTCTCCTTCCGGAGTCGGAGGCAAATAAAATTTTCAAATTGTTCCATTCCACGCTCACCGAAACAAAAACCCTAAGCAAATTATCAGGCATTTACAAAGTAAGCAAAGCAATGCTTTTGTATAATATGCGCAAATTGAATTTCATCTCCAAAAGCCAGTATAAATCTGTCCTTGAGCGGTATTTGAAAAAAAAGCCAGAAGCAAAAAAGAAAAAAAGCAAGGGATTCGGGGCAATAAGTGCAGACAAAAAATGCATCCGTGAAAAGGGGCAGAAATTCGTGTCATTGGTTATTAGCAATGCAGAAAAAGGCCTGATTACCCACAGCGATACGCTAAACTACTTAGGCATCAAGTCAAAGAGCCTGGATAAAGTATGGAGAGGGGCAAAAAGATGAGCAAAGGCAATTATTATGTAATAGATTCCAGCTCTCTAATCGAGCTCAACAGGCAATACCCTATTG
>JBDRNY010000048.1:0-3447 GCA_043810635.1 Microcaldota archaeon
AAAAAATACAATATGATAGTTTTAATATCAGAATTTATTGTTCCCATGCGTGCAGTATATAATTTGTCAAATGCAATTTATGATTTTGCAAAAAAGAAAAAAGTAAAGCAGATAATTTCGCTTGGGGCGATTGTGCAAAAAGGAAAAGACCCGAAAAAAGTTTTTGCAGTCGCATCAGACCTCCAGCTTCTTAAAAAATTGGAAAAGCACAAAAAAATTGAATTGGTAAAAGAAGGGGTTACTACAGGGGTTACAGGAGTATTGCTTGCAAGGGGGGCAATTGAAAAATTCCCTGTTATTTCACTTCTTGCGCAGGCAACAGCAGATTATATGGATCCCCGCGCCTCAGCTTCTGTATTGGAAGTGCTTAAAGACCACCTCAACCTAAAGAGTTTGGATGTAAAAGCGCTTGAAAAAGAAGCCCATGAAGTTGAGGCAAAGATGAAGGAATTAATATCAAAGGCAAAGGCAAACCAGGAGCATTACAATAAAACAGCAAAAGATTCTGTATCAGATTTTGACACCATGTACGGCTGAGCCTTTTTCTTTTATTTGCTATTTCAATCCTCTAATAATCCCTTTATATTATTTGGGAGGCGTTCAATTCCACCAAATTCTTTTACAACTATTGATTTGATTTTCCTTTTGATTTCAGGCTTAACATGGGCAATTGTCATTTCATCCGTTCCGCCAATACTCTCACAGTCATCCTCAATTAAAATATCAGGAACAACTCTTTCGGCTACATCTTTATTTTCTTCATCTTCGTGGCGGGATAGCAATTGACCATCTGGAAAATTATGTTTTTTAAGAACTTGCCTAATGTCTTCAATTTCTTTAGGTTTTCTTCTGGAAGTTAAATATAAAATTTCTGCACCTTGACTTTTCCAGATTTTCAGTTTGTTAACTGCGTTTCCGATAGGAACGTATGATTTATAGTCATTCACAGACTCATCGTTTTCCTTAACTTGTTGGACGGCATCTTCACGGCTACGGCCTGTAGCATTTTTGTGCATGATTATTGTTCCCTCTGTGAAAACAAGTATTTTAACTTCAGTTGTTATCTTCGCCATGTTCTCAACTTATTTTGTTAGGTTAAATACTGCGTATAATGCGGGAGGAGGGATTCGAACCCACGAACTCCTAAGAGAGAGGATATCTGAAAGCAACCTTCTGAATTTTTCTGTTCCCTGAAGGCTTTTCTTTTTTACAAAAAGAAAAGGCTTCCTTAAGTCCTCCGCGTTTGACCTGGCTTTGCTACCCCCGCATAAATGGAGTGAAATAATTTATGCTAAACCAGCTTAAAAAACATATTTGAATTCTATTTTCCTTTCCTCGCCTTCTTTCTTTCCCTTTTTGACAATTGCCTCTCTCCCTTTCTTGCAAATACCAAATAAGCTGTATGCATTATGCCAACATTTTCAGGGCGCACCCCCGCCTTTCTTACAAGCATTTCCCTTACAATGCCCTCAATTGCATAATAATCTGCAAACCCCTCATTTTCGCATGCTTTCACAAATTCATGCAATTGCTCTGCATGGGGCAAATACCCCACTATAATTCCTCCTTCTTTTAATGCATTTATTGCATGCTTTACTGCCAAATGCGCATTTGCCATGTCAATGCACACAACATCCCCCTCTTTTTCATCAAACCCATTTTCCAAAACATCCCTTATCCTAATTTCAACATTATCCAATCCAGCTTTTCTAACATTTTCCTCTGCCAATTTTGCAAACTCCTCCCTCGCCTCATAACTTATCACTTTTTTCGCAACCCTTGCAATTTGAATTGCAAGCCATCCCGAACCTGCCCCAACATCAAGCACCTTGCTTTCTTTACAAATGCCTGCAAATGAAATTATCAACCCAGCATCTTTTGCAAGCACCACCTGGGGCCCTCTTTTCAATTTTTTCAAATGTATTGGCCACATATATTCCACCTTAAACTTTTTTGCATCCGCTCCATCCGCTTCCGCATTCATTGCATATAATTATTCCAAATTCACAGCTTGTAAGCTGGCAAGGAAACCTTTCCCCGGGCGTGCATATTTTTTGTGTATAGCAATTTCCCCATTTTTCATTGCTGCATTTCTGCTCCCCTGCACAGCCAATATCTGTTGTACATGTTCTTCTTTCCCCCCCAGTGCATTCTGCTGCCGGAGCTTGATATCCATATTTTATTTCCGGCTTTGCCGGCTTCTGCTCTACAGGAGGAGAAGGCGGAGGGGCGGGAGGCTCCTGCACATATTCTTCCTCCTGCACAGAAGGGGCTGGCAAATCTTGTTCGCTTTCCTCTAATGCATCCTCTTGCCAAACTTTCTGCCCGCTAGAAAAATCCTCTTTTTCAGTTTCTTCTTCAACAGATTTTGGCTGGGTAATAATTGAAAGTGATATGAAAAGTATTGCGCTTAAAATTGCAAGCCATAGCAGGCTTAAAACATTTTTAGACAACTTTTTCCCTCTTTACCTGTATTCAAGATACCATCTTTCTTTCTGGATTTGCGGAGGCATGACATAATCCATTGCGCCCATAAGCAAAAGCTCAAGCAAGCTCGGCTCATATGTTTCAAGCTCGCACACATCAAGAGTTTCTTCCTTACCCGCCATTTCTGATGCAACCCTTATAGCATCTTTTTTTGAGCCCAATTCATCAACCAGCCCTATTTCATATGCCTGCCTTCCTGTAAGTATTCTTGCATCAGTCACTCTGTCATAAAATGCATGTGTATCTAATCTGTCCCCCCGCTCCATAACCACAGTATATTCAAAATCCCTGTATGCTTCATCAACTATTTCCTGCATTATCTCTTTTTCCTCTTCAGTCATGGGCCTTGCAGGATTTCCAATATCTTTCAATTCCCCTGATTTGAAAGTTGTTTCATTATACCCTATTTTTTCAAAAAGCCCAGTCATATCTGAAAGTGTTGCCCTTGCTCCAATGCTTCCTGTAAGAGCATCTGGCTCTGACACGATGTAATCAGTTCCCACTGCAACTTCATATCCCCCAGAAGCGGCCATTTCCCTTAAATATGCGACTTTCGGCTTCTCGCTTTCCTTAAGCGCCCGGTATATTTCCTTGCTTCCAACAACCGAACCTCCCGGAGAATTAATAACAACCAATATTGCCTTAACATCATCCCTTTCATCTGCTTCTTTCACCAACCCTGCAATATGCTCCGAGCCTGCAATTCCTTCAGCCCATATAGAGCCGGGCACATTATCTGCAACTATCTGCCCATTAACATTTACTATTGCAACACATTCCCCTCCCAGAGGGCTGAGGGTGGTGGAATTGAAAACAACCATTGAAAGCCCTATAATAATAAAAACAAACATAAGCGCAAGAAGCGCATATCCCCATATCGGGCTTGAGGGAAGCTGGATAGGCGCGCGCGGCGCATATTCTCCTGATTCGGCTCTTGTTTTTTTTCTGTCCATGCCTATT
>JBDRNY010000049.1:0-2985 GCA_043810635.1 Microcaldota archaeon
CACAAAACAGGAAGAAAAAGGGGCGAAAACTATGGGTTCGCAGGAGTTTGTAAAAAAAGAAGAGCCAAAAACAACAGATGGAACTAAAAACCTAAAGGATTTCACCCCAGCCAAAGTGCTAAAACTGACTGAGGAGCAAAAAACTTCATTAGTAAAACTAAGGGATTCGCTGGATACGAGAATGCAGGAAATTATGGAATCACCAGTAATGCGAGTTGGTCACGGGGGAGAATTTGATGAGGAGGAATATACAAAATTATCCCACGAGTTGGAAGTATGCTTCATGGGGAGTCTAATAATAGACATGGCTCTGGAAAGGGATTGGAAAAGCGTCGAGAAGTATACAAACAAGCTTAATAAAACCCTAGAATCATGGGGCGTTCCCAAAAAAGCAGACGCTTTTTTAAGGGACTTTTATAAAATAATCAATAACCTCTAGCTATCTTTTATTCTGCTCTAAGCGAGGATATAAATTTTTCAGCATCCTTCTTTTTTCCAATTCTTTCTCCAAGAAGAAATATCCATTCTTCGGGCAATGGTCTTTTTTCGTAATTGGAAATATCTGTCTTCGAACTTTTTACCATATCAAAATACATCCTGCATGCCTTCTTTGCATACTTTTCATACAAAATCTCCATAAATTTCTTGGGCTTCTCCCCCAAAAGCCTCTTTTCATTGATATAAATATTGTAAAACCCATTAACTGCATAAAGAATTGCAAGATATGACTCAGGATTGCTTTCAAGCATTCTTCTGTAAATCTCTGTAGACTTTTTGTACATCTCTTCCGCCTTTTCTTTATCTTTCTCATCCTTTGCATCATCCCCCATCACTTTATACATAAACCCTGCTAAGTCTGCAGCGTAGATATTTGAGGGTTGAAGTTCAACAGCCATTTTTGCATTCTTCTTATATTCGGGGCTATGCTTTTTCTTTCTTATTGCATTTTCATAATAATAAAGTGACTTAAGCTCATCCTCATTTTTATACTCTGAAAACTCAAATCCAACAGCATCCTTGAAATAGCCAGAATAAATCTTCATTATGTCAAACTGGAACTCGTTATATCTTTTCTTGCCCCTCGTGATCACTATTTTTTCCACCTTTTTTGGCTCAGAAAATGCAGCAGGGTCAATAATATATCCCTCTACAACAACAGCGGCGGTTGTATGGCCAGTTTCTCTTGTCCCGTATTTATCTAAGGGAATTATTCCAATAATGGACGAATCAAATCCCAGCCCTTTCAATATCTCATTTACAAGAAGGGCATAATCCACGCAATTCCCTTCCGGAATTTCATGCGCTTCCTTCCCCATGGCCTTCCAGTTGAGCATATCTACAGCAAACTGCTCAGGAGTTTTTACATAATTTGAATTCCCTTTATATTCTGAAAGACTGAAAATCACTTTCATCACCACATCAAGCAATTTTTCCTTATCAGGATGGTCTTCAGTTTCAACAATTTCTCTAATGTGCTCATCATCAAAACCAGTTTCCTCCTTAATCATCTCGTAGAATGGAATGAACAACTTATCAAAGCCAACATTAAGCCTCAGCGTTCCATTTTCCAACCTTCCCATTACTACATTACTTAAATCAATTATGCCAGCATTTGCAAGATTGTAAATTTTGTCTATTTCTGATTGTAGCTCATTAAAATCCCCTGGAAAAATATTCATTTTTCGCAGGGATTCGATATACTCTTCCTTCTTTGTGCCTGATAAGTTGAATACATATCTGCCTTTTTCAAAATGAGGCTGGCTTAAATGAATTTCTTTTGGAGGCTCTGGAGTTTCTGCTTCCTGTGGCGGCTTTTTCTTTTTCCGAAGCTTTTCTTCATCAGGCTTTTTCTCAACAAAAGCTTGCATCAGCACAGGCATGCATAATTTATCCGCAGTTTGTTTAAAAATTGCGGGCTATTGCTCAAACACTTCATCGCCAAGTCGGCAGAGACTTGGCGAGACTTCCCTACAAAACCGACGCTTCGGTTTTGGGGCCCCAAATTGCAAAGCGATTTGTAGGGCGCCGAATCGCCGGCGAAGCTGATGCGCAAGCACAAACCAAAAAGCCTGCCCCATTCCTAGCGGAGGATACAAATGCTGCAATAATTTATGGTATTGCGACATAGCAACAGGAGGATGCCTCAATCCTTCTGTAGGCTGCCCTGTAAACAGAATATGCAGCCATTTCTGCTGCATAGAAGAGCAGTTTTGCTATAATGGCTCCTGTGTTGACATTCTTCCAGACCCTATATTATGCTCTTGGTCAACAACCTGCCCTGATGAGCGTTTGTGCAATTTCACAGATTCGCAGGGCACCCCCACTTCAATATGCTGTGCTGTTGGGGAATTTTGCGCAAATGCAACTGGCCAGTGCTGTGCAGTTCCAGCCTGTGAATTTACAAACTCCTCAGGCACTTATGGCGCATGCTGTGGTGAAGGGGAGAGTTGCCTTGCAAATGAAGGCGGCACCAATCTCTGCTGCCCCCATTCTGCAGTAATAACATATTCCCAGCCAGGGCAGGGAGGGGATTATACTCAAACACTTTACAATGATTGCACAGGAATATGCTGTGATGAAATGAATGAGTATGATGTGCAGTGCTTGGAAGAATGCTATGCAGACCCTGAATGCATTGACATCAGCATTTGCTTAATAGGAGAGCGTTATGCTTGCATAGGGGATGTTGCCTGCTGCCTTGAAACAAGCGTATGCTTAACAGGTGCCCCAGGAAGCACAGACCCATTCCCGCCAGCAGGCCCTATGGAATGGGCATGCTGTGCTGAAACTGAAACATGCGCCTCAATGATAGGCGCAACTGTGCAAACCCAGCCATATACCTGTTGCCCCTCTTCAAGGCAGTGCGATGTGCCTGCAGAAGGGGAAAATTTGGCATACACTTGCTGTGCAGATGGGGAAGATTGCAATGACGGCAATTTCTGCTGCCCCTCAGCGCAGTATTGCAAAGGAGAAGATGATGCAACT
>JBDRNY010000050.1:0-5830 GCA_043810635.1 Microcaldota archaeon
ACAAACTGGCTCTTGTGCACATCACTAGATTGAATTACAAATGCAAATTCTAGTGTATTGGGGGATTCCATTGTTGATATAACAGTGCCAAGGGGGGAATTTGCATTTGCCATTAAAATAGATAAGGGGTTGGAAATTAGAAAGAGGGGGAGGGTAGGTTTCCAGTGGTATGTCAAAAACCGCCGGGCGCAGACCGGCGGCTTGCGAAGTTTTTGACAGACGACATTTTCCACTGGGCTTGTGAATGTTTGCAGGCCACCGGTTTCGAAACAATGGAAAATGGCGGATTTTTACCTTGCATCTTTGTCAGAAGGCAGGGGGGCGGGCATTTCCCAGTCAGAAAGAGATGCTTTGAACATGCTTCCATACATTGCATAAATCTGCTCTTCCGCTGCTTTGCCTCTTTTTATTGCCAATTTTACATGCTTTTCTTCAATAAGAGGGGAATTTTCGCTTACTGCCCAATCTCCTGCAGATTTTACAACTCCTGAAAGCGCGCGGAGGCGGAGGGAAATTCCGCTTTTTTTGTCTATTACTTTTGCTTTTCTTTTTGATTCATTTAATATTGCTTCCACAGCGCCCCTGCTTGCATGAGGAATTCTTCTGTCGCGCATTATTTCCTGGGCAACAAATTGCGCAATTTTCTTTCTATTCTGGAAATTGTCTTCCATCACAGAATTTAACAGCACTTCATACCCGTTTCCTGAAATGCGGGAGCGGAGGGGCGGAAGTATATTGTGCAAATCTGACAAATTTACCGCGCTTACAAGTATGAAATCACAGGGGACAGAATCCACTTTTACAGATGCGCCCGTGGAAGAGGAATTTCTTCCTGTAATTGGGAATTTTTTATCTTGCATTGCTGTAAGTATGTGCCTTTGCAATCTTCCCAAGGAAACTATTTCGTCAATAAAAAGCACCCCTTCATGGGATTCGTGCACTGCGCCGGGCATTATGCGGGAATAAGGGGGAGTGCCTATTTGCTGGTGCCCCCCATAAGGGTCATGCCTCACATCTCCGAGCAATTCTGTTTCAGATGCGCCTGTTGCCTGCACAAATAATTTTCTGTCAAGGGGGACAATAATATTTCTTGGAAAAGCGCGCTCGTCTTTTTCCATTTTTGCAATTTCTTTTTGGTCTATTGCCCTTATGGTATTGGCATCCACCCTTTCAAATATAACCAATTCTTCTTTTCCTCCCATTATCCTCGTGGTATGCACCACATCTTCTCTTTCACTTTCCCCCAATGAAGAGAGCAAATCATCAAAAGGGCCGGCGGGCTCGCGGAATTTTTCTTCTCCGCAAATATTGCATGTGGAATTTTCAGGGTTGGAATATTTGGAGCAGTTTTTGCACCTAAACCCCAATCTTTCTGCAACAAAATGGGGGGCTTCGTGGGGGCGGAGAAGCACTCCTGCCTGCTTTTTTTTCCTAGGGGTGGATTTTTGCTTTACTTCTTTCCTGCTTCTTATTTCCAAAAAAGGGCGCTCTGGCTTGGAAGGGTTGTGCAATGCTGAAATTTCGCATTCTGCAGGGGAAAGCATTTCTGCTATTGCCCCCCCTATCATGGATTTTCCCGTGCCCGGCGGGCCTACCAAAAGAAGGTGCCTTCTTTGCTTTGAAACAATTTTTGCAATTTTTACTGCCTCATCCTGGCCTATTATCTGGGCTGCCAAATTTTTTGGTATTATTATTTGGCTGGTATTTTCAAAATCAAATGCCTCTTCCACGCACCTATTTAAACACTATATAATAAAAATGAATTTATTGTATATATTACACAAGCCACAGTAGCTCAACCTGGGAGAGCAATCGGCTGAAGATTTGCATGCGGGCGCATAGTTTGCCAAACCCGCATGCAATTTTGACACCGATGTGTTGCTGGTTCAAATCCGGCCTGTGGCATAACATTTTTAAACATAAATGCACACAATATATATGTGATAATTATGAATATGCGAAAAAGGATTAAAAAAAACCAAAATCCTCTTCTCACAAACACTGATGTTATGTTTGGGTTTGTTCCAGAAGTGAGCGGATGCCAGAAACGGATAAAGGATAAAATAAATGAAAAAATAAGTGAGGATGGAATAAGAGAGATGAAAACAGCGATGATTCAAAATGATTTAAAAAATAACATTCTTCTGAATAGAAAGGCGGACAAAGAAGAGTTTTCAAATGGCAAATGAAATCCCGGAAGGGATGATTTATATTGCAAACGGGAATATTGCGGTTGAAGGAATCATAGAAGCCAGTAAAAGTCAAAATTAAATTTATTTTTCAATTTCTTTTTTTGCAAATATAAGCATCAAAACAAATGCTATAATTGAAAATATTCCGCTTATTATGTGGGGAAATTGAAAGCCATATTCAAATCCTATTGGGCCGAATATTATGCTTCCGAAAAATGTTGCCAATATCATTACAACAGTTACAAGGCCTGATGTGCCGCCAATTCTTTTTTTGCCGAACAGGCTTACAATTCCTACAAATATCATTAAAAGAAATGCCCCATCGCCTGCTTCATGCAATGCGCGGAAAATAAAGGAAAGCAGCACATTATCAGTCATTGCAAACAAAGTACCGCCAATCCCCGAGAGGAGCATTCCTCCAGCCATTATTTTCATTGCGCTTGTTCCTTTGTCAATAAAATGCCCGCAAGCAAATCCGGTTAGAAAAAGAAATACAACTGCGCCTGCAATAAAAAGGGAAAGGGGCAGCATGCCAAGCCCTAAATTATATTTCAGGAAAGGGGAGTAAGATGTTTGCTCTGCTCCGAAGTGGAGGCAGAATATGAAAATAATTAGGCAAAATAAAAGCACTTTTTTATTTTTAAAATCATTCAAATAGCGGTAAGTTGGAAAATGAAAAAGCTTTGTTTCTTTTATCCCGAAAACAAGTACAAGGGAGAGAAGGGTGAGGATTGCAGATATTGCAAAAAGAATGCTAAATCCAAAATAATTGACTATAATTGCCCCAATTACAACACCGGATATAAATGACAGAGTTTTTACCCCCTGCAAAACTGCCATATCCCATCCTTTCTTTTTGTAATTTACAAATTTGAAGGCAAGGGTTTCCCCAACCCTGTTAAGGATGATGGTTCCGGTTCCCCCGAAGATGAACAAGAGAATGAGAATCCAAATATTTTGGAAAAATATCAAGCCTGCACAAAATATGAAAAATAAAATTGTGCCGATTGCAAGAAGATGGGTTTGTTTTATTTGGTCGCTTTTCATTCCTATATAAAATGAAAACAGCAGGCCTGATATTGTAAGGATTCCCATCAGCAGGCCTGTTTCAAACCCCCCCAAGCCTATTGAAATAAAAAAGAGGGGGAACAGGAAAAAAGCAAAATTTCTGATTAAATTATGGCTAAATAAAATGGCATAGCAGCTGGAAAGCTTTTTGTTAAGCATGAAATTTCCTCACACATTGGATAAAATCCAGAATATTGCAATTATTGCGGCGGCTAATACAATTGGCACCGCGATTTTCAGCAATGAAACAACTGCATTTACTGTGGAGACTATTTCAGCAGACTGGTATGGGCCGAGCACTTTTAGTTTTATCCTCTCTTTTTGCATTCCAAATTCGCAGGGGGCAAGGTTTTTGCGGGCTTCCTGCGCAAGGGAGATGATTAATTCTTCAAGCGGGGCAACATCCTCCTCCCCCGCCGGGTTGAATACCCCTTTTACTGCATTTAATTCATGGGTGTCTGATGTAAATATTTCAATTAATTTTGTGTGAGGGTATAATGCGCGCAAAGATGCGATTATCCCCTCCCTTGCAGAGTTTGCAATTCCGTTTGAATCAATCAATATGTAAAAGGAGGGCTTTTTTGTTTTTGAATCAAAGCATGCGACTTTTATTCCGCCTGATGCTATGCCGTTGATGTTTTTCGGGTAGGCAGATGCCCAGCCTGCAAGCAGGGGGCTCATTAATTTTTTCTCTTTTTTTGCATCATCAAGCGCGTCAAGCATTTCAAGCGCAATCGGGGAGCCGGGCTCTACATAATTTACGTCCCCTGTTTCGCAATTATGGCAGTCTATTGCAAGAGATTCCCCTTTTTCCCCCCTTGCCCTTTCCATCAATGCCCATCCAACAGCTAGGTTAATGTCTTCTGTTGAATAAGGGGCGCGGGAAAATGATGAAATAGTGTCATTATTTACACAAAGAAGGGTGCAATAAGAATTTCCAGAATTTCCTGTGCGAATGGAATAGTGGGCGGGGTGGAGAAGGGTGTGCCTTAAGCTGTCTTTGCATTTTTCAACAACATGATGCAGAGAGGAGGAGGAAACAGGGTCTAAATCATGGGTTGCTGTGCCGTGGAATACAAATGTGCATCCATTATCATATTTGGTTAATGCTGCCTCGATTTTTGAAGGAAACTGGCTTCCCCCCAAATTTCCGAATGGGCCGAAATGAAAATATGGCACAATCCATTGCATTTTCCCATATTTTGTGCTGAATGTGGCAGTGCCTATCCAGGTTTCGCAATATTCCCCCATTTCGTCAAAAGCATCTTCCAAATCTTTTTCCCCGTAAAGCCATTGCCCTGCAAACATGGATAATGCATCTCCTGAAGAGACGCCAAGATTTTTCTTTAATGGACGGGAGGCGAAAAATAAGATTGCATACATTGCACCTATAAATACAAATGATGCAAGTATTGTTTTTACAAGCAAATCATCTATGCTTCCTGTGAAAAGTGATGTTGCGGCAAGCAGGAATAGTGCATGCAAAACCATTTGCGCGCCTGCAAAAATCCAGCATGAGCGGGAAAGGCCGAATGCAAATTTTAATACAACAATCCAGAGGAAAAACACCAATCCAAAGCCAATAAATACCAAATTTTCCCCTGCGCCGGATATTCCGCCTGAAATTATTGCCCCGATGAGAAAGACAAGGTAGACGAGGTTTGAGAGAAAGGAAAGGGCTATTGCCCTCTGCAATTTTACCCTTCTTCTTAAAATTGCGAGAATTATTCCTGAAATTGCTGCAGGCAGGGAAATTGCTACAAGGGCGGTGCCTGCGCCTGCAAAGCATGCCCACAAATCAAATTCTTTTGCAAGCAGGCAGCCCATTGCCGCCCCTATTATAATAGTGGTAAAAAGCATGGCGCCTGCAATATGGCGCGTAGGAGGAAGGGAGAGAAAGTATTTTGTCAAGCCGAGGGCTTTTTTTGCAGACTCCATAAACCATCAATCCAAAAGCAGGTTAAAAACTTATTTATGCGCGCCTTTGGGCCTGGGGCAAAAAATTCTGCCGGGCGCTTGGCGGGGAAGTTTTTTCAGGGGATTTTCCGGAAATTTGCTTTCAGGCAAAAAAAGATGTTATGCCCTTTGCTTCCTTCTCTGCGCCACTTTTGCCTTTGCTTTGCCAGGGCTTGCGCGCAATATTGTTTCTAACAAGTATACATTTTGCACATATTCTCCTGCAATCTCCTTAAATGTTTTTTTCTTCTGGTGCGCCAATTTTGTAAGTTCGAGTGCGATATAGCGCAATTCTGAATTTGCGCTTGCCCTTTCTTCTTCCATATGCTGAAATTGGGAGTGCAAATATAAAAAAGGATGTTTGGTGCAATATAGAACATGGAAAGAATTTGCCCTATTTGCGGCGGGAGCAGCGAGAAAAAGAAGTTTGCGGGGGAGTTTTGTTTAGAGTGTGTGCTGGAAAGGAAAAAGGAAAAGCTTCCGACGAAAGTGAATATAATAATTTGCGCAGGATGCGGAAAAATAAAAAATAAGGGGAAATGGGAGAGGAGGAGTGATAAATTAATTGAGGAAATTGCTGTAAAAGCTTTTAGAAAAAGCGGGTTTGAGGGAAA
>JBDRNY010000051.1:0-4700 GCA_043810635.1 Microcaldota archaeon
ATTTTTTCACCCTCGCTATTTTTCCTGATTTGCACAACCTGTCAAGGGAATGCTCGATTCTTGCAGAGGGGAAATTGTATTGGGAAGAGAATTCTGAGATATTTATCTGCCCGTCATGGGAAAGAAGCCAAGCAAAAACATTGTCATCAATTACTGAATCAGGGGTGGAAGTGAGCTTTTCCAATTGGGAGGAAAGCTCTTGCAATTTTTTTGTGTCTGTAAGCGAGCGTTTTGCAAGCTTTTCCCTTTCTGCATACAAATTTTGTATTCTTTCATTTTGCTCTTTTGCAATTTTTTCAAACTCATGGTTTTTTGAAGAGAGGATATCTGTGTCTGCAGAAACAAATGAGATAGATTCATCAATGCATTGGGAAATAAAGGCGCTGACGGGGGGTGTGAGGGAAGGCATGCCAAGCGAGGAAAGGGTGAGAAAGGCAAGCCGGGCAGCTTCAAGCTTGCGGCGTATGGGATTTTGGGCAAGGAGGAGAGTGTAGGAGATGGTGAGGGATTTTTTTGTTAGGGAGAGCTTGATAAATTGATGGGGTTTGTTTTCAAAATCAAGGGACTGGATTTTTGTGAGGGAAAGGGAATTTTTTGTTGAATTTATTTCGCTGAAGCCGAGGTTTGCAACAGATTTTGCCCATGAATGGGGGTTGGCTTTCAGATTTACTGCTAATTTGATTGAAACTGTTTTTGTGCTTTCTTTTTTTGTTAATGGAATGGCGGAAATAATTTTTGATTTAATATCTATTTCAGGAGTATGCTGGAGCGAATCTGATTTTGCTTGTGAATGGGGGGGGAAGGCGGGCGCCTGATCTGAAACCGAATATGAGATGGGAACAGTTGCCTGTGAGGCAGGAATTGCTTGTTTTGCTTCCTTGTTTTCAATATTTTTTTCAAGCTTTTTCATCTTTAACCACCAAATTTGCAAGCTGGTTTGGATGCACTCCAAGGGAGCGGGCTTGGAGGCGGGAGAAAAGGTTGAGAAGTGCGGAATCAGATATTCCAAGCTCGCGCAAAAATGAAAGTATTATAGAGCGGCTGAAGCCGAATGCGAGCAGGCGGCCTGCCAAATCTTCCACATTTGCCTTAAAATCATTTTGCTCAAACAAAGAAGTTATTTGGGAAATTTGGGTGTTTGTGCAGCCGAGGCGCCAGAGGCGCTTTTGAAGCTGGTCTTTTTCTATTTTAATATCCATTTTTCCCACCTCCAAATAAAATACTGGCTCGGGCTCTTCGCCTTCAATTCTTGAAATTATAAACGGGCCGTCATAAAGCCCGGGTTTTTCCCATGCAAAGCGGAATAAAGCCTGGCCCACCATAAATTTTTCTATTTGAATTGAAACATTTTCATTGCAATGCAGGGAGTTTAGAAGGGGGGAGCGGAAATCAGAATGCATAAGCCTGAATACTGCCAAACATGCGACATTTGAAAGAATTGTTTTTGAAATGTCTGTAGGATTTTGGGAGGCGACTATGAGGCTGAACGCATATTTCCTGCCTTCCCGCAATATGTGCACCAAATCCGAGCGCTCGTCCTGCACTATTTTCCATGCCTCATCTGCAACAACAAAAAGCTTCAATTGCTTGTGAGAGCTCCAGCCTTCGTCCCGCATTCTTTCTTTTAAAAATTGGAGTATGACAAGGCCTGCAAGGGAGCGGTGGGCGTCTGTTGGAAGGGAGGAAAGGTCTATTGAAACAAGACCCCTGTCCACAAGCTCATCAAGCTGGATGCCGCCCTGTTTTGAAAAATAGCTTGCGCCGGGAGTGCAGAATTTTTCTATTTGCAAATAAGCAGATTCCAAATCATTGTCTTTGCTTTTTTTAAGCTGAATTTTGATAATTTGAAGCGCGTCAAGCAGGGTGGGAATTTTTTTATAAGAAGTTGAGGGGGGGAGGGGGTTGTCTAAATTTAGGCGTTTTTTTGCATATGCCTGCTCAAGCGCTGTTTTAATATATCTTATCTGGCGGGGGGGAATGGATATTGGGGAGAGAATTGAAAGGGCTGAAATAATGCGCTCGATTTGGGAGCGGGGGGTTGCAGATTTGCGGGCAAGCTTGGATTTTTTTAAGGCGAGTTTGCGGGTGGAAATGGATTTTTTTGTTATGTGGGGAGAGGGTGCGGATTTGCTTGCAGAAGGATATGCCTGCCTGCAATCCAGCAGGTTGAGGCTGTGCTGCTTTCCCAGATGGATTGTTAGTCCGTCCGCATTTTTTACCCATGGAGTGTATTCCCCTGTCCAATCCAATATTAGTGCGTTTGCGCCCCATGCGCGGGAGGCACGGGTAAGAAATGTTTTAATAAAATAAGATTTTCCGCTTCCGGTCATACCCACAACAGCAAGGTGGGGGTTTGCCAATGTTTTGAAATTCCAAAAAACAGGAGTGTTTAGCATTTCAGTGCGGCCGAGGTAGATTCCGTCACCTGGAATGCCGAGAAGGTCTTCTGGGGCGGGCTCTGCAGGGCGGAGAAGAAACCTCCTGCTGCCAATTTCGGAAGAAAGAAGCTTTTGCAAATTCAAATTTCCCATATGCATCAAATCAAAATAACTGGTTTTCAATATCTGCCCTTGAAACAGGGGCAAATTTTTCCCATTGAAAGCATTTCAAAAGCTCTTCGCCTACAAGAGGAGTTATTTGGCAGGAAAGGGCGTTTGAAAGCACTGCTGCAGATTCTTTTGCCTGGGAACGAATCCTGGAAACAACTTCTTCGCGCGTAAGCCCGAATGCTGTTGTTTGCACATAAGCAAGCACCTGCATAGGCTTTTCGCCGGATGTGAGGCGCTTTATTTGGGAGGAATAGAATTGTATTTCCCGGTCAAGCCGGGAAAAATCGGAGGAATTTTTCTTTGTTTGTGCGCGGCGGTGCTCTGCCAGGGAGCGGCGCTCCTCAAGCTTGTCAATATAATCGCTTAAATCAAGGTTGCATACAATAAGTGAAATTTTCATGGTATGGCGTAGCGAGGAAATTGCGCGCTCAAACATTTCCATTAATGCGCTTTTTTGCTCAGATGTTTTGAATGCTGTGGAATCCCGGAGTGAAACTGAAAGAAAGGCAGAGGCATAATATCCGTCAGAAGATTTTTTTAAAATAACATCCTGCTGGGGGGTTAATTCATAATCATCAAATTTGGGAGAATAGTTTATTGTGCGGGTGAGGAGAGGGGCGAGAAAATAGCCGAATTTCCATATTATTATGGAGAGGAGGAAGCACAATGCTGAGATGCCGAGGAAGATGGGGGCGGAAAGGTAATAGCCTGCCAAAAGTGAAAGCGCGCCGCCAAGAAGGGCAAGAAGGGTTATTGTTTTGTTTTTTAAAAAATCCATGATACCAGCTTATGGAGTGAGAATGCGAACTTCGGTTTGGGGGGAAAGTATTTTTGCCATTCTAAGAAAAGCCTGAGGGTCTGCGTTTGTGTCTGAAAGATAGTTGTAATGGTATGGAATTGCTATTTTTGGCTTTAGATAGGTTAGTGCCTGTGCAGCTTCTTCTGCATTCATGGTATAGGTGCCGCCTATAGGAAGTATTGCAACATCGCATTTGCAGTTTTTCATTTCATCAATAAGGTCTGTATCTCCTGCAACATAAACTTTGACAGGCTCGCGGGTTGTTGGAAATGTGAAAAAAAAGCCGGCCCCAAAATCTTTTGGGTGAAATGGCTTGTTTTTGTTGTATGCATGCACCGCTTCAATCAAAATTCCGTGCACTTTTATTTTGTCGCCTATTTTCATTTCCTGCCCCGGAAATTTGCTTCCCCTTCCAATAACCCGGGTGGAAGAGGAAAGGAGTGAATTTGGAAGAACGCAGTGGTCGGGGTGGGAATGGGTGTGCAAAATTATGTCTGCCCTGCGGCAGTTTCTTGCCAATACATAAGGGTCGACATAGATTGCCATGCCCTGAAATTCAAGGCATATTGATGCATGGCCAAAATAAGTGATTTTTACAGGGCCGAATGTGGCATAATTCATATATACCTCCCAATAAATATAGGGGAGGGAGATATAAGAAGCGGGGGGGTTGCTATTTTTGGCTTACTTTTATTTGCTTTCCATTTCTCCTAAGCTCGGTAATTAATGTGCCCTCCTGTTTTATGGATACTGATGTTTTGCCGGGGGAGAATATTTGGACTATAATGTCGTTTTTATTGGCGCCTATTCTTGAAAAAATTGCAGTTATAGAAATTTTATTGCCTTTAATGCCCCCTTTGATGTTGATTATGTCTTCTGGGTTAAGGGTTGAAAGATATTCCACAATTTCAGGGTGCTTGTTTTGGGTGTGGAAAATGTTTGAAAAATCATTTAAAGTGCTTAGGAAAGTGGTGCGGGTGTTTTCAAATTGCGGGCTTTTTGGGGAGAGGGTACCTGAAATGTAGGTTTTTGCTGAAGATTGGAAAACAAACATATTTTATGGAATTAATGCGTTTCTTATAAACATGCGCATCTGCGAGCCTTGTGCTTCTTGCGGAGTGAGGTGCTGCAACAGGTTTGCAGTGTTGCTGACTGGCTTTGATTTGGTTAGGATAATTAAGAAAAGCGGGAAAAAGGCGGAGGAATTTGCAAGATTGGAAGATGGTGAAAATATCGGGGAAGGATATCATTCAAGGGTGTTTATTTTTAATGAAGAAGGAATGAAGGAAAAAGTGCTTTGTTTGAAAAGAAAAAAGAGCATGTATTGTATTTTTTCAATGCATTCAAAAGGG
>JBDRNY010000052.1:0-11640 GCA_043810635.1 Microcaldota archaeon
AGCCTGGCGCCCAGGTATTTCTCCTTTTTTGAAACCTTTTTTCCCTCCCGTATGGTATGCACAAGGTAATAATATGTTTTGCCTGAAATGGTTCTTTTTTGGATTCTTGCCATAGAGGTATTTACCCCTACAAATTTATAATATTAACTATTTTGTTAAAAATGTAGGGGTAAAGGAAAATGGTTGCATAGATAGAAAAAATAAAATAAAAAAAGGGAAAACCCGCATTTTCCTAAAGGAAAATGGGGCCACAAATCCCTTGCGGGGATTTGCGGAATCGGTTTTTCAACCGATTATTTCAATATCTGAATAACTCATAGAAGGCTTTTCTTCTTCCCTCGGAGCCGTATCCTGCCCAAAGATGTTGGCGCCTGTCACGCCAGTTACAATGGCAACAATTTCTATTTTGCCGTCATAACCAGGTATCAGCCTTGCGCCCCATTTCACAGTTGCCTGCGTATCCATCTTCTCAGTGATAATCTCTCCGGCTTTTATGGCATCCCCAAGAGTCAAATCGCTTCCCCCTGAGATGTGTATTAATGCGCCATTTGCACCGTCGAAATCTACATCAAGCAGCCTGTTCTTGAGCACTCCTTCAGCAGCCCCTCTTACTTTGTCATTTCCTTTGCCTTCGCCAACAGCAATAAATCCGACTCCTCCGCCAGATACTGTAGACCTAACATCTGCAAAGTCAATGTTGATAAGAGACGGCTGGGTAATTGTCCATACAAGCCCGCCAACTGCTTTTGCCAATATTTCATCAGCAACAGCAAATGCCTCGTTCATTGGCAGGTTTGGAACCAATTTTACAAGCCTGTTATTGTCAAGAACAATGACTGAGTCAACATTTTTTCTCAGCTTGCCAATTGCGTCATCAGCTTTAGTCCTTCGGGCCCTTTCCAAATTAAATGGATAAGTTACCATAGCAATAGTAATTGCCCCCTGCTCTTTAGCAATTTCAGCAATTACAGGGCAGGCACCGCTTCCGGTCCCTCCTCCCATTCCTGCGCATATAAACACAAGATGGGCGCCCTCAAGCTCTTTTTCAAGAAGCCCTCTGTCCACTTCAGCAGCTTTTGCGCCGGTTTCCGGATATCCGCCGGCACCCAAGCCTTTTGTTATGGATTTGCCGATAAGCACTTTCTTGGCTTTCTCGTGAATCATGTTCAAATGCTGCCTGTCAGTATTTACTGCAACCAACTCACAGCCTTTGACACCAGACCTTATCAGCCTGTTGATGGTGTTGTTTCCTCCACCACCTACTCCCATTACTACTATCCTAATTTTGTCTGAGCCGATTTTTTCAGTAGGAGCCGACTCTTGCTCACCCAACACAGATCTTACTAAACTTTCCATGTGTTCACTTCGTTTTTTTGCATGCTTTCTTATGCATGCGAGGAAAAATACTCGCAGGATGTTTATATATCTATTTGTCTATTCGATAAAAAGTTAGAAAAAGTAGAGAGAAATGGAAGAAAAAATATTTACTTTTCCTTCTGCATATAATCCTTCTGCATATAATAATAGTATTCTCCAGCTTTTTTCTGCTCCCGAACCCTTTTTCTTTTTAAAAAGAAAAAGCCTTCACGGAAAAAGAAAATCCACTAATCCCCGTTCTCGTCGTAATAGTAATATTCGCCCTCTTCCTTCTGTTTTCTGTCCATTTGCGAATCCGGCTTGTTAATCCTGGGCCTGAATGTATCCACATCCCGTCTCAATGTAATGTCCAATCCTTTCAAAAATTTATTCAATCCCTCTCTTTTATGGGATGGCGCCCCTCCATGCCCTTTTACAGAAGATTGCCCGTCAAATACCATAACCCTTGAGGAAATTGCATCAACCAATACCAAGTCATGGTCCACAACAAGCCCCACTTTATTTGAATTTTCAATAACCCTTTGCATTAATTGCGCAAACTGCAATCTTTGCTCCACATCCAAAAATGCTGAAGGTTCGTCTAATAAATAAATATCAGCATCCTGGGAAAGTGCCAATATAATTGCAACCCTTTGCAATTCTCCCCCAGAAAGAGTAGTCAATTCCTTATCCATCAAAGAGGCAACATTCAATTTTCTGTGCGCTTCTTCAAAAAATTGCGCATTCAACTTTCCCCTTACAAACAATTGCCCAACAGTAATTCCAGGCTCTGCTTTAACATACTGGGGTTTATAAGAAACTTTCAAATCCACATTTAATTTTTTCCCATTATCACTGCCTTCCACTCCTGCAAGCATTTTTACAAAAAGAGATTTTCCAATAGCATTTTTCCCGACAATTCCTACAACTTCCCCTTCCCTCATATCTCCCCCATCAGATGAAAATTCAAACCCTCCCAATTTTTTCTGAAATTCAGGGTAATTAAATTTAACAACCCCCCCTCTTTCACTCGCTACAGTTTTCTGGAATTTAATTTCATTCTCCCGAAATCTCATATTTTCCTCTTTCAAAAACCCTTGCAAATACTGGTTTATTCCACTCCTCGTATTTTTCAGCCCAGAAACAATTCCATAAGCATTTTCCTGCCCGAAAAATACATACACATATTCGGAAAGATAATCAAACACTGCCAAATCATGCTCAACAACAATTACTTTCCTCTCCTCCCCCAATTTTTTCAATGCCTCCGCCACTTTCAGCCTTTGCTCAATATCCAAATAGCTCGCAGGCTCGTCAAAATAATATATTTCAGCATCTTTGCACCATGCAGCAGCAATTGCAACCCTTTGCAATTCCCCCCCAGAAATTTCATTTATTTTCTTGTCCACAACATTTTTCAATTCAAAAATTCTCACAGCTTCCTGAAATGCATTTCTTCCGTCAGTTTTTTGCAATAATTCACTCACCTTTCCTTCAAACACTTCAGAAATTTTGTCAACATTCTGGGGCTTTAATGCAATTTTGGATTTCTTTTCTTTAGAAAAAAGCTTTTTGAAATACTCTCCTTCCACTTTCCCCAAATTTTCAACAATTTCTTTTAATTCCGGAGGATTGGAATAATTTCCTAAATTTGGCATAATATTCCCAGCAAGCAAATTCAATGCAGTAGTTTTTCCAATGCCATTTTTTCCAATCAACCCCACAACTTTTTTCTGGGGAAGGGGCATCCCATACATTCTAAATGTATTTACTCCGTATTGATGCACTACTTTTCCCGCCTCTTCAGCCAAATTAATTATAGTAATGCATTTAGTGGGGCATTTTTTCGGGCAAATGCCGCATCCTGTGCAAAGAATTTCAGAAATAACCGGATATCCCCTCCTTATCCACTGTTACTGTTTCATCGCCCATGGCTACCCCTGGGCAAACCTTTTTGCAAACATATCCGCATTTTTCTTTAATGCATTTATCCCTGTCAATTATAGCAATCCTTGGCATAGTAAATTATTTCCGCGGGGCATGAATATAAGTTTATATCTTTTGCCATTGTTGGGCTGAATATGGCAAAATTACACCTTATTTTCGGAATATTTTTATTGGCGCTTTCTTTTTGTTTTGCGCTAACTTCTTGCACAAGTGATATGCAATGCCGGGAATCTGGCATGGGCACTTATTGCATAAACGGAAAATGCAATATAATTTGCAAATTAGACGAAGATTGCACTAGCTGGAATTTCGGCACAAAATGCCTGGTAGATACCAGAGTATGCATTTGGGAAGATGTTTCCTGCACTTCAGATGAATATTGCATTGATGAGGGAATGGGAAATACCTGCCAGGGGGGAGTGTGCGCATATGTGCAAGAGCCGGTTGAGCTTGAATGCACAAATGACGAAGATTGTGAAATTGCAGGCACAGGAAATGTTTGCATGGATGGAATTTGCGGATATGCCCAGCTTCCTGCAGATTCTTGCATTTCAGATGAGGATTGCGAAATACAGGGTGTTGGAGAAGTTTGTATAAATAATGAATGCAAATACACTTGTTCAAATGGTATGGAATGCGAAGCAAAAGGGGCGGGCACAATTTGTGAAAATAACATATGCCCTGCATTAAGATGCACAAATGAGCAAGAGTGTTTGGATGCAGGAGTTGGAAATTATTGCTTAGATGACGGCTTTTGCGGCAAATACTCTCCTCCAGAGCCAAATCCATATTTATGTGATACAGATGAAGATTGCGAATTGCAGGGCACGGGAGACACTTGTGTAACCGGAGAATGTGCCTGGCTCGGAGTCCCTAATATTTCCTGCACATATGATGAAGATTGTATTGTAACAAATGCAGGGGATGTTTGCATAAGCGGAAAATGCGAATGGGTTTCCCCTCCTGACACTTCATGCACAACAGATGAAGATTGCTGGGTAACAAATGCAGGAACCGAGTGCATAGGCGGGATGTGCGCATATACTCAGCCTCCCCCCCCCGTGCATCTTTTCCGCATTTTTTGCAGGAATTACGATGCTAGGAATTATTATAATTGCAAGGCGCAAATAACTTTATATGAAAATATTAAAGCAGGATAAAAAAGAAGGGCTCATTCGCCTCATACCTGAAAATTTGGAGGATTTGTGGCATTTGGAAAGAGTGCTTGCTAGCGGAGACAAGGTTCAATCAATTTCCTGGAGAAGTTTTAAGGCAAATGAAAAAGCATCCCCTGATAAGAAAAAAATCAATGTAAAATTAATTGCAGAAAAAATTGAATTTGCCAGGCATGCAAACAGATTGAGAATAACTGGGCCTATTGAATCAGGCACACCTGAAGAGTTTGTGCAAGTCGGCTCTTACCACACAATTGACATCGAACCCGGCTTTCCTGTAACAATTTACAAAGATTGGAGAGAGCACCATCTCACCCGCCTAAAAAAAGCGATTAATGAAACAAAGCGCCCCATGCTTTACATATTGGCAATGGATGAGAAAAAAGCATTATTTGCATCAATTTTGGGATTTGGGGTAAATTATAATTGGGAATTGGAATATAAAGGAAGCAAAAGGGAGGATGCAAAAAGGCAAACCGAAGCATTGAGGCAGTATTTTGGCGAAATTTTTTCCCGCATTGAAAGATTGGATGTGCATAAAATAATTGTAGCAGGCCCCGGCTTTGCGGCGCAGAATTTTGCACAATTTGCAAAGCAAAAAAATCCAAAGTTAGCTTCAAGATTTGTAATGGAGCATTGCACTTATGCAGAAAGAAGCGGAGTAAATGAATTATTGAAAAAAGGAATTATTTCCCGTGTTGCAAAAGAGGAAAGGGTTGCATCGGAAATGCAAATAATGGAGGAATTTAAAATAAAATTGGCAAAAAATTCAGACAAAATATGCTATGGATTAAAAAATGTAAAAACAGCAGTTGAAATATCTGCCGCAGAAAAAATTTTAGTATTGGATGAATTATTGAGAAATAGAAAAGATGTGGATGAAATAATAGAATTAGCTGAAAAAAACAAAGTAAAAATCATGATATTTTCCCATGAAAGCGACGGCGGAAAAGAATTGGAAGGGTTTGGGGGGCTAATTTCATTTTTGAGGTTTGCAATAACTTGAGCGGGCGGACTGACAGAACCTTCTTTGAGAGAAAGAAAAGAAAAAGAATGAAAGCCTTCAGGAAAAGAAAGAAAATAGCTTGTGCCTGACCGGCAGGCTTACTTTTTCCCTTCCTTTCTGAAAGTATATTGCCCAATCAACTGCTTTGCCAAAAAATTTGCAAACGGCTTCTCATTGCCTTTATCCCCCGCCTCAATCATGGAATAATATTCCTGCTTGTTTTTCACATAAATGATGATGGGCGGAAATCGGCTTTTCATTAAAATCCAGTTGAGCACAAGCCTTGAAGTCCGCCCGTTTCCATCTGTAAATGGATGAATTTGCACCAGCCGGTTGTGCATCCAGCCAGCAAGCTCGACAGGGTGCATTTGCTTTCTTTTCTTAGAATATCCCTTGCACAGATTAGCCATCTGCTTTGGCACATCTTCAGATTTTGGGGGTTTCCATTCAGAGCCCGTAATTCGGACATATAAATCCCTGTAATCTCCCTGAATGCGGCAAGCAGTATTTTTTGCCACTTGATATTGGAGCTTGCGGATAAATGCCTCGTTTAGCTGGCCCTTGTAGCCTTTGGCAAAATCCCAAGCATCCTTGCCGTTCATGGCTTCTATCACCGCATCTGTGCCGGTGCCTTGGGGCGCAATTTTATCTGTAAGGACGAGGGCGGTTTCCCTCAAAGTGAGGGGGTTTCCCTCAATGGCATTGGAGTTGTAAGTGAATCGGACGACAAAATCTTTTGGGATGGCATCATCTGGGAAAGATTTGAAGATGATGGTGGAGGCGCGAAGATCCTCAAGTTGCTCAATAAGATTGGCATCCAAATGTTTTGCGGAATATGTTTTTGGCGCTTTCTTCTCAAGCTCGACAAGCAGTTCCTGCAGTTTTTCTTTTGATGGGACAGAGGAGCCGAGGAAAATGCGTACTTTCTCCACTTTGGTTGGGGAAGTGCGGAAGCTCTTGACAAGGTAATAATAAGTGTATTTTCCATGCTTCTGCTTCTCTATAAATGCCATGATATGGCTACAATGTTAAAGTATATAAATATTGTGTCCATAATGGCTACAAATTACTATTTATATAAAAATGTAGCCATATTAAAGCCAGCCTGAATATTTAATGAAGGGGCAGGAATTATCCGGCTTTGGAGGGTTAGTCTCATTTTTGAGGTTTGCCCTGCCCCCTTCAGAGTAGCTTTTTTAGCTCAACCATTCCATTTTCCACTGTAACTTCTTCAATGCTTTCCTTAAGTTTTTTATCCAAAGTGCCAATTATACTCTCCCCCCTCCCTTTCCTTGGGGTGATTCCGTTGCACAAATGCAGGCATCTTATTATAGTTTTCAAATCCTCATACGGCATCCAGTCTTCCTGTTTTTCCTGGGTGCTTATAAGCAATTCAACCTCGCCGGAAAGCGGATTTTTCAAGCCCTCAATTTTTCTTAAATTATATTTTCTTGCCTGCCAGCGTGTAATGCGCATCTTTATGTCTGTATTTTCAATATCTTTTTTTCGGTTTACCTGGGTAAGGTAATAATTGGTTTTCCCAAATCCCATAACGTTGCCAAGAAACGACATTGTAGTGTCAATATGGTTTAGCAGAACCGAATCAACGCCCATCCTTTGCATTCTCTGGGCAATTTCAATATATTCAATATATGTAACTGCCAGATTATTTTTTTCTTCAGCCAGGCCGCATTTCTTAAATACTGTGTTTGGGTGCGCTGATCTGCCCACTAAAAAACCTGCAGCTTCTCCATCTTCATCTAAAGCAGATACGAAAAACGAGAAATAGCCAGTATCCCGCATCATCTCCCCTGTGGAATCTTTTAAGTATTCAACCATTTCTTTTGGGCTTTTTCTCAACTTTTCATCATCCTTAAATGCAGGCAAGTAAATATTTGCAAAATTTAGAACAAATGCCTTCTCATCTTCCCCCATCCCTGTGCATATCTGCTCAAGCCGCACACCATCAATATTCCCGGCTATGCAGCTATCCAGGATTTCTATTATTTTCTCAAGTTTTTGTTCAGTTTTTTGTGCAGGTTCAAACAAATACGCGTTTATAATCTGCTCTTTTTTTGATTCCAATGCCCTTTTTGTAAATAAACTTTTAGTGTTTCCTTTGACGCGTTCAGTAGTTTCTCCGTTTCGCCCAATAAGTAGTTTTTTTATCATATTGCCACCTTTTTAACCAGCCTACACGCTACTCTTATATCTACAACTTCTTATAAATATTGGCAAAAGAAGAAAGTTGCTGCCGCCCTCTGCCTCATTTTTCTTTCACATACACTAAGTTATTTAAAGTTATTTTAACTAATTTTAAGTGGTGAGACATTATGGTAACACTAAACATTCATGTTGACGAATATACTAACCGGGTGCTTGGAGTGATAAAAGAGGCGTTCGGGCTTAAAGACAAAAGCGAGGCTTTGCAGAAATTTGTCCAGATGTATGGGGAAGACTTTTTGCAAAGACAAGTTTCTCAGGAGGTATTGAAAGAAGTAATATCCCTGAGCAATGCGCATATGAAAAAATACGGCTTTAGAAAGATGGCAAATAAAGAGCTTGACAAACTCTGCGGAATCAAGTGATGGGATGTTTACAAACGACATGACGTCAGAATTGAAAAAGGTTATAGGCAAACTGTCCAAAAAAGATATTGTGAGGGTGCTTGCCCTCAATAAGAAAATCAAGGAAATCGCTTCTTGCAATGAAAAAACAATTGAGCATTACAGAAATTCAAAATACGGGCTTTCGGATTACAAGCACGTGCATATTGCATCAAGCTTTGTGCTGTTCTTTCGCGTATTCAAAAAAGAGAAGCATATACTTTTCATCAAGCTGGAACACCATGACAAGGCATTCAGGAGATAACTATTACGCTATTTTTTAGATAAGCTTTACCATGCTTTTTTCATCAGGCTTGACATTTGCAAGAGCATATTTCATATATGCATCAATTGCATTTTGCCCGGTGCCTTTTATTGTCATCTCAGGCTCCACTCCATAATACAAATAAAATGCCTCAATAATTGTTTTAAGCTCCTCAATGTTTACTGCATCCTGCCCCTTGTTTTTCGGGCGGATAAGAAGGTTTAAAGGAGGCTGCTTTTCAGGGGCAACAATTGTTTCAAAATCCTTGTAATAATCATGCACAATTTCCATGCTTTTAAGCTCTCCAATCTCTTTCCAGCCATCTTGTTTATATCTTTCCATCAGCCCGTTTTTCCATGGTTCTACCTGGACAATTTCATAATCCGGAAAAATCTTAAGCCCTTCAACATATTCCTTGGTTGTTTTCCTTAATATTTCCGCATTATTTTCTCCAATGCTCTCTTTAGGAACTGCGAGATATGCATTGAATAGCACCGTTAGCCTTTCATATTCCCCTTTTGCTTCATCAGGGGAAATGCCATATTCTTTGAGTGCGCGGAAAATGGTGTTTGGTTTTATAATCGCCCTGCTTGCAATCCCCGCAGGCTCGCCTTTTGAGTCAACCATTGATATAAAAAATGAAAAATATCCGTTTTTCCAAAGATTTTTCAGCTTCTCGATGAAAAGATAATCAAGCATGCTGCCCGGCTCTTCCCTGACTTCAGGCTCAAACGAAAGCCAGTATGATTTATAGAAATTTTTTACAAATGCAACCACGTTTTTGGCCAGCCCGCTTCTTTTTGCCTTTTTTTCAATAAACTTCATGACAAATTCTTCAATCTGCCCGTCTGTCATATTCTGCCTTCTTTTTTCCCTGCTGTCAATTTTTATTGCCTCATTCAGCAGCTTTTTGATTATCTGTTTTTTTCTTGTTTGCAGTATATAGCACATGAAAGCTTTTTCACCAATATTTTCTGTAGATATCTCACGGTTGATGGCAGGCTTAGTATCCCCTCCAAAGCTTAGACCTTGGTTAAAATAAACATTTTTCATAATTGCACCTATAGTACATTATATACTGTGTATTTTAATGTTTATATATGTGTCTATCTAAGCAGAACCCTCTTCCTCTTTTTTCCCCAACACATACAATTGCGCAAGGCAAGCTTCCAATTGTATCACTTCATTCGCCCCCTCAACAACCCTGAAATTATACTCCCCAATTTTATCAATCAAATCAGCTTTAGCCCTTTCCTCAATTTTTACATTATCAATTTCCCTAAACATTTGTATCAAAACATCTTCCCCTGACAAGCCGTAATTAATCATCAATTCATGCAATTTCCCCCTCGCCTCCTTAAACTTTCCGTCAATTGCCAATTGCATCATTTCCAATATTTCCTTAGGCCTTGCCCTTGAAGCATATTTAAACACATTTTCTTCAGTAATTTTTTTGCTTCTCAATGCCGCCCCCTGCAAAGTATTTATCAGTTTCCTCATATCCCCTTCAGAAACATACTTCAATGCTTTTTCAGCTTTTTCATCGATTTTCAATTCCTCTTTTTTAGAAATTCTTTCCATCATTTCTTTCATTTCCTCTTCTGAAAGCATAGTAAACCTGAATACCGAGCATCTGGATTGAATAGGCTCGATTATTTTGGAAGAATAATTTGCGCCCAAAATAAACCTTGTTGCAGAAACATACATTTCCATAGTCCTGCGAAGTGCGGATTGCGCATCTGCAGTCAAAGAATCAGCTTCATCCAAAAATATCAATTTGAAAGGCACATTTGCAAGCGGAATTGACCTTGCAAAATCCTTTATTTTCCCCCTGACAACATCAATGCCCCTCTCATCCGAGGCATTCATTTCACACAAACAATCCCCCCTCCTCTCTCCATATAATTCATTTGCCAATGCCAAAGTAGCAGTAGTTTTCCCGCATCCGGGAGGGCCTGCAAACAATAAATGAGGCATATTTTTTGCTTTGGCAAAAGATTTCAAAGAGGAAACAATATCCTTTTGCCCGATAATATCCTCCAGTTTTTTCGGGCGGTATTTCTCAGTCCAGGGCGTAATATCAATTTTCTCTCCCATCAAATCACAATTTAAATCAAGTATAAACTAATTTGCATAGATAATTTAAAAAACAAGGCATAGAAAAATGCATTTCTTTTAGCTTTTAAAGGCAAGCAACTTTCACTACTATATACTCCTCTTCTGTTGAACTATCCTGCTTCCATTATTTGCAGTGCCAGGTATGCGAACTTTGTCGGAATTTGGATTGCCTTCCAATTTCTCCTTAACCGGATTTTCAGAAAGCATTTCCAGGGTTTGCTTATGAATAGGCCATTCTCCTTCATAAATGCGTGAGCGGGTAAGGCTTCCGAGGGCTTTTTTGCTTTCGCCTGTATGCCTGAATAAAATTGTTTCTATATTATCAGCCAATCTCTCGCCAGGAGATGCAGTTTCCTGCACCTCTGTTTCTTCTGAAGCTTCAACATAAGAAATAACTGGCACACCATTATTCTCAAAAATAAAGCCTATGCTTTCTGTAAGTAATATGGAACGTAGGCTGTTCTCCTCGATGAAGTCCGCATATCCATGGATGTCACTATTTTCACTATAGCTAAGTTCATCACTTCTATAAGAATTATATATTCCCCTCACCCGCTCAACCAGTGTTTCATAATCCGGAGCACAAAGCGGAGAGCCCGATTTTTCATGTTTATCCTTGATTTTATCTATTAGGGAGAGTATAATTGCTTTAGCCATTATAAGTGAAATTATCCCTCCGCCTCTATTTATATCCTTTATACAATCCAGAATAGTTTTTGATTCAATGCTGATTTTTGGAGTCATATCTTTTGGCTCAGCATCAATTTCAAT
This sequence comes from Microcaldota archaeon, assembly GCA_043810635.1. Lineage (GTDB taxonomy): Archaea > Micrarchaeota > Micrarchaeia > Anstonellales > Anstonellaceae > 1-14-0-10-45-29. The sequence goes on from JBDRNY010000052.1 coordinate 11,245, forward strand.
CCCTATTTTATCAAGAGCCTCAGCCATAGTTGTTGTGGGATACAAGCAAGGCTCTTCCCAATAAAACTCACTCAGTTGCCTTTGTTCGTACATCGAAAAATTTCCAGATTGGTGTTCATTCCAAATATCTGCCACTTTTTCAATCAAAGAGTCATAGCCTGAGATGCTAATCTCTTTATCTGCAATATATTTGAGAAAAGCTTCAAACATTCTCTTCTCAATCGGCACCTGTGTTTTCCTGCGGACATCCCCACATGCTTTTTCAACAGTTTTTGATTTTAGAGATGAATCTAAATTCTTGCCTGCCTCCTGGAGAGGCAAGCATTTGTTATAAAGAAGGGAAAGAATCCTGACTGCTTCTGTATAAACCTGGTTTTGCGAGCGTTTTGGAGGCTC
>JBDRNY010000053.1:0-2490 GCA_043810635.1 Microcaldota archaeon
TCGCTTTGCGATTTGGGGTGCCAAATTCCACAGGAATTTGTAGCATGAGGTTCCTCCTGATTCCCCCCAATAATTTGAAAATAATATCCGAACCGCAGCCCTACCCCTTCACTTCATCAATCAATTTCTTATGCTTTTCAAAATATTTCCTGCTCGGCTCCAATATTTCAATCAATTCCTTAGCAACAGAATTTTTCAAATCCATGGGATGCAATTTCCCTGACATAAACGCACTATTTAATTCTGCAATATTTTCAAATTCAACATCTCCCCCAAATTTCGCATCCCTTTCCACAAGCAATGGCTTGTCCCTTAATACAAACATTTCAGCCATTTCAATTACAGGATTTCCATCAACAATTTTCGGGGGGCAGTAGGCATTTTTCATTTTCTTTTTTATTTCCCCCTCACTGTCATGTATAAATATGCATGAATTTGGGTTTGATTTAGACATTTTATTTTCAATCATTTTTTCATCTTCATTTAATTCCCTTACAGAAACCTGTCTTCTGCTGCTTTCCACCCGCAATCTTCCACCAGTGCCGGGCACAGCCCTTTCTATTTTTCTTTCCCTTACTTCCACATCCATCCTTTTTGCGCCGCCTCGCAATCCCGACAACAAAGCCCCGTGCACAGTAACTGGTTTTTTCCTCTTCATCTTTTCAGCCAATTCCCTTGCCAATACATGCACTTTTCTCTGGTCCATCCCCGCATGGGCAATATCCACATCCAAAGCCCATATGTCTGCCACCTGCATTGCAGGATACATCATAACCGAAGTTGGAAGCGCCGCGTCGGTTTCCTTTCTGCCCATAATTGTGGTGCAGCGCAGCATGCGCTCTTTGGTGGTGTTATTGGCAACTCTCATCACGTCCGCCCAGTAGTCCCTTCCTATTTTCTCGTACAAATCACTTCCCATAACAAATTTTACTGGCCCCTCCTCAAGCCCGAGGGAATGAAAACAATGCTTAAAATACCCTTTAGCAACCTTCTGTATTTTTTCCAAATCTCCCCCCATCTTCCCGTTAATCCAGGCATGATAATCTGCCAAAAATATTGTAGGCTTAATTCCCGCCTTCATAAAATCCTTAATTTTAATGGCAGTAGCCAATCCAGTGCCCAAATGCACCAATCCGCTTATTTCAAACCCAATATAATGCTTGGGATGCTTTTCCTTCTCAAAAAGGGCTTTCAACTCCCCCTCGGTAAGCACCTCGACAACGCTCCCTTTCTTAAACAATTCAATTTTTGTGCCTATATCCATGCAAAAATGTATGAATACAAATTTATAAAACACCTCCAGCGCCCAAATCCAGCATTCACATTATCCAAAATACAAAAATACCCCCGCCATCCCGAAATCCGGCACCCTCTTGCCAAAAATGCAAATTTATAAATATCGCGAGCGGGAAAACCTGCCCCTCTGCTTGGTGCCTTGTGCACCAAGTCCCACCAACTGCTTTGTAGTTGATGGTTTTAGGGGCAGGATGATAGCGAGCCACTAAACCAGTGGAAAGTTACCCCTTCCAAACTTCTTTATAAAGCGCCTGCAACAGCTTATCATGCGCAGCTACAGATACAGACTATATCCCTCAAAAAACCAGCAAAACAGCCTCAATGCCCAAATGAAGCTATCAAAGCAGGCATACAACTACCTTCTTGAAAAAGCAAAGGAAAAATATAAAAAAGAAAAGAAAACACTCTCCAAATATGACATGAACAAACTCCTTCTCACTCTAAAGCAAACAAACCCAGAATACACTACTCTCCACTCCCAAGCATTGCAAAACATATCAGACAGAGTATCCAAAGCATATTCCAATTTCTTCAGAAGAGTAAAAGAGATGAAAAGAGGAAAGAAAATAAAGGCAGGCTTTCCAAGAATCAAAAAATATGCAAAAAGCCTTACCTACCCCCAGTCAGGCTTCTCATTTACCTCAGACAAGCGTATCTTTCTCTCAAAAGTAGGCAGCATGCTCATTTCCCTGCACAGAGCACCAAAAGGGAAACTCAAAACATTAACAATCAAAACTTCCCCTTCCAACAAATGGCATATTGCAATTACATGCAATATCCCCCATTCCAAATTCAAATCAAATAACAAACCAATAGCAGGCTTGGATGCAGGACTAACAAATTTTGCAACACTTTCAAACAGCACAAAATTTTCAAACCCAAAATTCCTAAATAAAGCTCTGCCAAAACTCAAATTTTTGCAACAATGTTTATCAAGAAAAAAGAAAAAAAGCAATAAAAGAAAGAAAGCAAAACTCAAATTAGCAATATTCCATGAAAAAATAGAAAATAGCAGAAATAACTTTCTGCACAAATTATCCAATATGCTCACAAATTCTTATTCTATTATTGCATACGAGAAGTTAAGCATACAAAATATGGTAAGAAACCATTATCTTGCCAGAGGCATTATGGATGCCTCTTGGGCGTCATTTATAGCAATGCTTTGCTACAAGGCTGAAAGTGCTGGTTGCA
>JBDRNY010000054.1:0-18116 GCA_043810635.1 Microcaldota archaeon
TCCTTCGGACACATACGGCAAACAAGTTTGCCGCCTTCATTTTGCTTCGCAAAATGGGGCCCTTTTTTCGGTTCGCCGAAAAAACGGGATTTGAACCCACAGCCTGATATTTAGAAGAAAAATTTTAACGGGCTTGGCAGGTGTTACATGTCCTTGCGGACATGACACCCCCAACCCCTCGGCTAACGCCTCGGGCTTGGCAGGATTTGAACCCACAACCTCCTGGTCCGAAGCCAAGCGCTCTATCCAAGTTGAGCTACAAGCCCGTGCTAATTATCTGCCTTCCTATGCTTTTATTTATATACTCTGCCAAACTTTCTTCATTATGCAAAAGCAGGCTAAAGAGCTGAAATCACTCTCTTCCCAGAAATTAAAAGCGGCAGCAATGACGCTTCAGGAAAACCAATCCCTTTGGCCAGCAATCCTCATAACAATAGGCTCATTTTTCATTCTTTCAGCAATTCCTTTCTACGGATTAATTGTTTCTTTGTTTATTGCATTAATATGCGGCATCTCCGGATATTTCAACCCTAAAATAGGAACCGCTTTTTCATTATTATTTGTTATTCCCGCATTTGTATTCCAATCCCCTGCATTTGCATGGGTTTATGTATTAATAGCAATAGGGGCGGCATTATTTGAATTAAAAGAAAACTGGATATTTTTCCCCATATTGCAAATTGCAATATTTGCCCCCTTTTCCCCAATTCCTTTTGCAGGCATACTCACCTACCTCGCCCTCGCCCTCGGAGCGCTCCACCTCGGCTCCCGCCGCTCATTATATATTTCAATTCCGGCAATTTTTTTCATCCTCCTCCTATCCACTTTATGGCTGGATACAAATTCAGCTTTTCTTCCCACCCTTTCATTAGAAAATTATGCGCCGGCGCAAGAATTTGTTTCAAGAGCCAATTTTCCCCCCCCTTCAATGCTGAATATAATACCGCAGGGAATTTCCTCAATATTTTCAATGGTTTCATGGGATTCTCTTTCAAAAGTGCCCCCTGCATTAGGCAAATTATTTGAAAATATATTCAAATTATTGCTTCAAGACTCGCTTGCAATACAATTAATCTGCTGGGGGGCGGCATGCTTTGCAATTGCCTACCTTTCTGCAAAAATAAGCAATAATTTCAAGCAGGGAATTGCAGGCATTGCACTATTAATTATAATATTGGGAAATTTGGCAATTTCTGCAATATATAGTACAGCATTTGATTTTACACCTATTATATATGCATTAATTGCAATTGCAATAATTTTTGAATTGGATTTTCTTAAAATAGACATTTCCACAGAGCATGAAATAGTTTCTGCCCAAAAAAGCAAAAAATTCGGAAAATTCGGGGAGCAAGATATGACTGAAGGGGGAGGGCCTTCTTCTTTGAATGATGTGGGCGGATATGGGGATGTAAAAGAAGAATTATTGGATGCAATAGCTTCCCCGTTAAAAAGAAAAGATATTTCACTTGCTTATAATCTAAAGCCCGCATCCGGTATTTTATTATTCGGCCCGCCAGGCACAGGAAAAACAATGTTAATAAGCGCTTTGGCAAAAGAATTGGGAATGGGCTTTTATAATGTAAAATGCTCTGACTTGCTTTCCTCATGGTTTGGTGAATCCGAGAGAAATGTTGCTGAATTGTTTAAAAAAGCAAGGGAACGTGCGCCTTGCATATTATTTTTCGACGAAATAGATGCATTGGCAAAAAGCAGGGACAAATTTATTGCAGATGATGTAGGCCCCCGGGTGTTAAGCGTAATGCTTTCCGAGATGGACGGATTTAAGAAAAAGAAATCAAAGCCTGTTATTATAATAGGCGCAACAAACGCGCCCCACCAGCTTGATGCGGCAATAATGCGCCCGGGCAGGCTTGACAAAATAATTTACATGCACCTTCCTGATGCAGAAGCAAGAAAAGCAATATTCAAAATACACTCTTCAAAAATTCCGCTTGCAAATGATATTGATTTTTCCTCCCTTGTAAATATGACTGAGAGATATTCCGGCGCAGACATTGCAAATATAGTAAATGAAGCAGTGCGTTTGGCAGCAAGGGAAGCAAGAGCTAAAAATAAAATAATTCCTATTTCACAAAAACATTTTCTATCTGTGCTTAAGAGGATAAGGCCTTCCACCACCGAGAAGGCAATTGCATTTTATGAGCAATTTAAGCAAGACTTCGAGAGAAGCGTGAGAGGGGTATAAAAAACTGCGATATAATCCTTTAAACTGTTTTATAAGTATATAAATAGCCCCCCCTCATTTTCAGGCTGTTTTTACGACGTGAGCATTTTGCCCTTCCTCGTACTTTCCAAATTTATCGTCGTAAGAAATATGCCCCCCTTCATGCTATATTATTTAATACAACACTTTTTCGCTTCCTGCCATACCACCAATTCGACAATTTACGTAATTTAATATTTTATTTATAAACAAAAGTTTATTTGTACTCTAAACATTTAAATAAATTGCTAATTGTCAATGTTCTATTCCTATGAATAAGCCCACGTGAGGGCTTCGAGGATGGGGTACGAGGAAAAAATATGGGGCAAGAAGATAGGTTTGTCGTCGATAATCTTTATGCAATGTGCCCTATTATACTAAAGGCGACGAACAAGAAACAAACACCAGATTGAGGTGAAATTAAATGAAAGGAGTAAACGCATCGAAGATTGTAACACTTGCGGCAGGCGCCGTATTGCTATGTTCTTCGGCTATCGCAGCTACCGCATCTTATGAAAATGTGGAGCTTGTGAGTCCAAGTGGCCAAGTAAACGCCAAGATTGTGGTCGGTTCCAGCGCCCAAATCTCTGACGGAATTGCTGCTGCAAATATTGCATCAGTTTTGGCCAACTACGCCTACAAGAGCTCAACCCTCTATGCAGAGCTAAGCGGCGAGCCAACGTGCTCAGCCACTGGCACAATTAGCGGGGCAGGCACTTGTGAGGTGTCCAATGAAAAAGTAACTATTGAAATTACGGTGCCAGGCGAGATCGCAAATGCGCATCAGTTTAAAACATTAATAACTGATACCATTGACCGAACTTTGGCAAACCGAAACAGCACAAAGTCTGAAGACCACTACAATGCGAGCATGGGTACAAATGATGTAAACACTGTGCTCTCTCCATTAAGGTCTTATTCAGAAAACACAGCCTCTGCTTCTAGATTATACAGAATCAGCGGCAGTCAATTTTCTGGATTTAAAGACAAAGTGGTAACAGACCCGCAAGCAGGCGCTGACTTTGCCTACACAGCCGAGCAAGGCTTTTGGGTAGGTTCGTCAGTTGATGCTGTTGTCTATGACTCAGGCAGTGCCTACAGGCAGATTGTTGCAAAGCCAAGAATTGCTGCATATAATATAAGATTCTTGGGCAATGACTACGGCATTCCGTTCTGTACCCAGGTCAACCAGACCTCTGCAGACGGAGACTGGAGATGGTGCACATCAGACACTTCATCCCAGTACCGAACTGACAACCACAGAGTAAAGATTCCGTTCCTTGGAAGCGAATGGATTATTTCCTCTATGTCTTTGCCATCAACCGTTCTTGCAAGCGCAACCAACGCAACAAGCGGCGGGCAAGTAAAGCTTGCAAAAGAAGCCAAGTACGACATTATCAATGTCGGCGGAGTCATTGACGGAGGCGACTTTAAGGTTCGCCTTGCGGACATTTCGGTTGCAACCGGTGCTGCAAACATCCACCCTGCAATCCTTGATGTCTTAGACGCAAATGATGCAGTTGTAGGTCAAGTTCAGGTAAACCCTGGTGACACATACACCTTTACCCAGTCTTCCACAGGGAAGACAATAAAGGTTCACGTGTACCGAACTGCGCCTGGTTTCACACTAAGCGCAAAATGGGCTGAAATTGCCATCTACACTGATGAAATTACATTGCAGGACGGACAGAGGTACAACCTTGTTTCCTCAGGTGATGCCAACTATAATTGGAAAGTTGAGCTTGGCTGGAAGAACCGAGACTGGACCAGTGCGGCATCCTCAAACAACTCAGACTCTTTAAGGGAAATTGTCCTCTATGACGAGGATTCATTTATCGGCAAGAAAATGGTTGCCGGTGATATATACAACTTCCCGAAAGAGGACACTGGCTTTAGGATGACATACAATGGCCTTGACCTCACTGACAGCGACTATGTGCCTGTAACCATCACTGCACTGACATCAACCGACTACCCGGTGTCTAATGCATCCAGCAGCGCTGACTGCACAGACACTGCAAACAGAATAACATACAATGCCAGGTTGCTTCAGTTTAAGACTGATGGGAACTACTTCGGTGGCTCAACTTCCAACTTGATTGGGAACTACAGGCTTGACGCCTTCTACTATGACCCAGTCGGCGGTGTATCCAACGTCTCTGCTGGTCCACAGCGGGACTGTGATGGTGCTGGAACAGTTTGTTCTGACACCCTTTGGTCAGCCTCAACTGCGTTCGGAAACTTCTCAATTGACACTGGGGCAAGCAGATATAACGGCACTCAGGCATACCGATTCCCGGAACTGTACATAAACGCATCTGTAACCGGCTGGGCACCTGCAATTCTTTACAGGCCATCTGGATTCAGTTGTTACATCAACAAGAGTGTAACCACTTTAACTGTTGGTGTAGCCAATCAGCCAACAGGTGCTACGATGCCTATGAATTCAACAAACACTGTTGCGTTTGACACTGCCGGAGCTGATTCTGGTGCATACGGTATGTTTATCTTCAGCAACTACACCACTAGGTTTGGTCCGTCTGGAGTAAACAGCACGTTCTTCTACCAGGAAGATGCGGGCAAGAATGACACCACATCACATGTGCCTGTGTTCTTGCAGCTGCCGTTCATCAACAGCTCTGACACTTGGAGATTCAGAAGCACTGACTCTTCAACTGCCACAGTGTACTACCACGGTATCCGAGATTCCGTCGCAACCGCTACAACTGGTTGGACTGCATACGAACCAACACTTGTTACTGAGAGAGGTTCGAAGGTGACATCAGTTGGAACAACTGACATTGCCTTGCAGGTAGCAAACAAGATCGGCATGCCAGCATTCACATTCTCTTATGCGGACGCAGAGCTCGCAGATTCTGGTGAGCTTTGGGAAGCAGAAGAGGGTGATGAAAAAACCTTGTCCAACGGCATAAAGCTGAAGGTTAAGTCTATTGACCAAACCGTCGGCTCATGCGTTGCAAGCACAGGTGAGGGCGCAACGCCTTCATGCACTGTCAACACGGACCCGGTAACTGCAAAGATTATGCCAAACAACGCTGCTTCTGTCCAAGTCATAGAATCCTATGACATCAGACAGGCAAGCGATTTGGTTATATTCGACGCAGAAGCTGGTAGTGCAGGCGGTGTAGTTGTTACTGTCGGCGGGCCTATTGTCAACTCAGTAACTGCAGATGTGTTGCAGGACGCAAACGTCGACTTCGACGTTACAAACGTCTATGTGAAAGCATTTGGCTCCAAGATTGTGGTTGCAGGAAAGACTGCAGCAGACACAATGGCGGCAGCTGATGAATTCATCAACGCATTGCAGAAGAGCTAAGTTGGTTAAATTCGGAAAAAGGTAAAACTTTTTCCGATCCCCTATTTTTTTATTTTTCAAAAACCCTAATTTCAATGCCAGAAAAGAAAACTTAATTTGGGAAATTTAATCTGAAAAAAATTTATTTTCAAAATCAAAACTCTCCTCGCATTTCAAGCAAACCTATATAAATAAACTCCTCCCTTGTTTTTACATGCGACCAGCATACATAGTTTTCGGCCTATTGCTTCTCTGTACTTTGCAGGCGGCATTCAATATTACCGACTATTTATATGATAATGAAGAAAGCTCTATGGTTTCTTCCGAAACTTTGGCAACTTCCGGAGCCACTGTTTATATTCTTTATACTATAAACGGAAATCCCACCCTGCTTGCTGCCGACGGGGTTCCTGTGGAAGACCAGGCAGCAGTCCAAAATATTTTGGAGGACCATTATTCTTCGTCAGTGCTTCCCTCACAAAGCGAATGGAATGCAATAAAAGAAAACATATTGAAATTTAATGCAAGCAGAAACTACCAGTCAAGATATGGAAAAGTTGAGGAAACCTGCGTTCGCACAACCGGGCTTGAAATGCACCCCTGCGATGATTTGGCAGAATGCACTGTTACCTCAAACATGGTTTGCGGCCTGTTTTCAAGCGGAGGCGGCTCAGGAAACTGCTACCCTGAAATTCTTGCCCCCCTTATACTTGACTTTTATAAGCAAGTGAAAATATTTAACAAAGAAATTCCCGCCTTTATTTCTTTGATTGATTCTGTTAAAATTGAATCAGCAGGGGATTCTATTAATCAAATGAAATCAAAAATAGTGGCGTTAAGAGATGCTGCAAAAGCCCATGAAACAAACACTCTCCGCTTTCCTGAAAATGAATATTGCGCAGACTGCATAGGCCTTTGCCCTGCCCCTAACTTTGACCACACCTCCCTTGACACTGCAGAAGACCAGCTTGGGGCAATTGCAGCCCGCCTCGGCCCAATAACCTCCCTCCCCACCACTTCAAAACAAATAGCAGAAAACACTGCAGACAGGTTAAAATTCAGGAAAGGAAAGGCATTGAAAGCTGTCTGGAGCCCGCAATGGGAAGAATTCAAAACAGAAAATTCTATGCTAAAAGACGAGATAGCCGAACTTTCAATATATGTTGCAGACACTGATTTTGTTTCAGATTATGAAAGCTTTAACCAGAATTGGGAATCTATGGAAAACAGAATGATAAGCATGGATTTTGAAGGCGTTGAAGCCAACATGTCTGCATTGCAAGACCTTGTTCCGAAAATGAAATTATATCTTGAAGGCGGAGCAAAGCCTTACCAGGAAATGATGGCAGCATCAGACGAGGCAACAGACGCCCTTATTTATGCAAGATGGAATGTAAGAAAAGAAGATGAAAATTCTATTGCTACATATAATTTGCTCGCCCAAAAGAAAAATGAAATAGATGCATCTTATACACCCCCCATGAAATCAGGGGAATATGAAATATTGACAGAGCAATATCTTGCCCTTGTTGACGAAAGCGAGGCATTCGTCTCTTCGCAAAAACATCTTAGCGAAACCCTCAACCCCGGCGGGCCATTCGGGCAGGCAACAATAAACGCAGTATTTTACCTCACAGACGCGCTTTATGTAATGCCTTCTTCCCAGCGCACCCAGTTTGCGCCCCTCATCCCTCCCGCAGTTTTGTTTTTGATTGACTTGGCAATAGTTTCAATAGGGCTTGTAGTTTTTGTCGGCGCAATACTGAAATTCAGGCATGCATTCTCAAAAAGAGCAATTCTCGGCGCATGGGTCGCGCTCCTCTTTGTATTTCTTTTCATTATCGGAGTGGGCTCTGTAGGCATGTTTATTTCAATAGACATGTCTGCAAAATCCGGCACTTTGGAAGATTTTACAAATGTTATTGATGATTCAAATGCGGTTTATGTGGGAATAGACCAGGGAGGGGCAGACTCTGAAACAATAAATTCAATGTCTTCATGCGCACAAAACATTTCAGGGCAGGTGTATTCTGAATTTGGAAAGCCTGTTGAAGTGTTTGAATTTTCCGGGGAGTCTTGCATATGGGAAGGCTCAAGCTCTTCCCTTGAAGACTGCCTTACAAGGGCGGGCGTCGAGCCTGTAATTTATCTGCATTACAGCCAAACCCCCTCAGACCCGCAATTTTATGTTGTATACCAGAAAGAGGCGCAAATATCCGGCAATAAGGGATATTTTGACAGGTGCGAAATCGGGGATGTATTAAATTAAAAAATTAAAGATGCGGATGCAGATGAAAAAAGCCAGTGAAAAAAAGAAAAAATCCGCGCTCACTTTGCAGCAAAAGTATGCCCTTATAGCAGGAGCTGCAATTATTGTAATAATTCTCGGCTTTACCCTCTTTTTCGGAGGGGGGGAAGACGATGCCCAAACATTTACAGACTATCTTTACAATTCCCCCGGCAACGGAATTATAATGGATATAAGAAATTCCCCTTCGCAGGAAGTTTCTTCTAATATAATGCAGTGCGGGGTAAATTTAATTTCAGGCGGATTTTTTGCGCAAACAAAAAAAGATTTGCTTGTATATGCATGCGATGATTCAGGATGCATTTCCTCATCAGCCATTAATGCAACAGATACCAATATAACAGACGAAGAAATTCCTGTTGTGCAATATGATGAAGCATTATATGACATGCGCGGAAAGGCATATTTTCTTATAAAATATGGCCAGTATGGAAAATTTTCTTTTCATCCAAATTATTTGGAAGTGCACATGAATTCCTCTTCAGACCCTTCAGTGTGCGCGATTAATCTGAAAAGAGAGTAATTCTCCCTTTACATAATTTTTTAACCTTCCACTTTTTCCTATTACTATGGAACAGATTCGTATAATTACAAAAGGGCGGGATTTGAGAAAAATCGGCGCAAAGGCATTTATGGACTATATCAATCCATTTGTAAAAGAAAAATCTTTTATTGCATTAAACAAGCCCGTAACCCTAAAAGGGGAAAAAGAATGGCTTTCCCGCAATGCAAAAGATATTGACAAGAAAGACAAAATATTTGTAATTTTGTTTATTGACAAAAAGATTGCAGGAACGTGCACAGTGTGGAGGGATAATTTGCAGGTAAGGCGGCACAATATTACTTTTGCAATATCTGTAGCAAAGAAATACCGGGGCAAAGGTTATGGAAAAATGCTTTTGAAAAAAACCATGCAAATTGCAAAAAAGAAATTAAAGCCAAAGAAAATGTGGATCGAGCACATCGAAGGAAACAAAATTGCAAGAAAATTATACCAAGAATTGGGGTTTGTCCAGGTTGCAAGGTTTAATGATTATGTCAACCATTTTGGCAGGTATAAAGACCAGATAATAATGGAATATAAGGGGAAATAGGTTTATACCAAAAAAATCAGTTCATGCAACTTTGCTTTTTCGCTTTGCCCTCACAGAAATTTTCTCTTCTTCAGCTTCAGCTGCATTCCTTATCAGAGTCATTTCAATCTTCTTAAATTGTTTTACAAGCGGAGAGCTTTCATCTAACTGATACAATTTTGCCCTTCCAACCACCCTCGTAATTTTTACCATGCCATTTTTCTCAAGCTCGTCCCAGTAGTTGAACAGGCTCGCCCAGCTTATTTTTGCTCCTTTTGCAATTTCTGTTTTTGTAAAGTCCTGCAGCCTGTGTTCAAACAAAAAATTCATTATGCGAAATTGCGGCGTGTCGCCGAAAAATTCAATAAATTCTGAAGCCATTTTTCCACCTATTATCTATTCTATTATATATCAATATCTATATATTTATATATCTATTTGCACCACTGGAAACTTACCCTTTCCAAACTTACATATCTCCCTCCGCCAACCATTATCTGGTGTTTTTATAGGAAAAAGTTACTCGTATGAGCAGCTCAAAGCCCATATATTATACAAATTAGCCCGCCACCGCAGGTGGGGGGGCAAGCATACAGAATTAATTCATATAAGAAGCGCCCTCCCTCCAAAATACCGTGCTGATGCAAAGCAATTGGCAAAAGAGCTTCTAAATGATGGTTTGATAACCTGGCTTAAAAAAACAGGTCAAATCCATATCTCTTTGAATTCTCACAAAAAGAAAGAAATTCTTGATTTGATAGAGAAATATTTTGGGAAACAAATTCACTAAATTCTAATTTTACTTATACCTCAAAAATGCGCCTATGCCGTAAAATGATTGAAAAAATTGAGCGCCTTCTGATGTTTCTGTTGAAATTATTTCCACTTCAGCTCCCGCCCCGTCTGCCAATTCAATTAAATCATCTCTCAAATCATGCTCGCTTAATATCTCAATTCTCCTTCCCTTTTCATCATGCTTCGGAATTTTCTCCCCGCTTCTTTTATTCACCCATTTTTCCTCTCCGTCAATTTTCAAATGATATCTTTTCCATTCCAGCCCTTCAGATATAAGCAGAGTTGATGCCTGCCTTTTTTCCAGCGCCTCCCTTACATTTGCTTCCCCGTATGCAGCCAATCCGTTTGAAACAACCGCTTTAATGAATTTGTCAATTATCTCCTTTTCTTTTATTGCCTGCTGGCCCACGATTATTTCATTTGCTTTTGCCATCATTTCCTTTAATCCGTGTTCATCAGTATACCCCGTATCCACAACACCCAATACTTTAATTTGGTAATTGAAAGGCGACATTTTCTTAAAATCCTGCTTTGCAGGCCCCGGCCCGCCCACAATAACTCCTTTTACAGTATTTACAAAATACCTGTCCATCGCCCCCCCGATTCTTTTGTAATAGAATTCAATGCTTTCTTCAATCAACCTCTGAAATCTTCTTGCACTATTATGCACAATAAATCCGTTTGCAACAAAGTTGAATGCATTTGGAATTGTCAGGTCAATATACTCACTCTCCTCTTTGATTGGGATTTTTTGCGCAACAGTTGCAATTCCAATATCCTGCGACGTCCATTTGCAAAGAAGCTTATCTGCTTTTTCTCCAACTCCAACTTCTTTTGCCCTTTTTCTAATCACGCCAGCTATATTCCTTCCAAATGCTTCATACCCTAAAGGCTTTACATTCCTAAAAAAGCAGCTTGCAGCATGAAAATCGCTTGTTTTAAGCTCAAGTGATTTTGCAAATGCAAATACTTCCCTTCCGTCAACAGGCACTTGGTTTGTGTACTGTCGCATTGTTTTCTGCTTTGCAACATTTGCCAGCGCCTTCTTTTTGTCCTTTCTTGAAAATCCTATTTTTTCCATGAATTTGCGCACAGATTGCCTATCCGATATGCTGACAAACCACTGAGGGTTCCCCTGCACTTTCTTCTCCCCAAACGAAGCCTGGATGCCAAGCCTGAGTAGCATTGCCTGAATCTGATGCAGCATCTTCCTTGCCCGCATTGCCATATCCACCCTCTTGCCGTTCATGTACCCTTCTGCATCATAAAGCCCTGACAGAAATGCTGCCTGCACTTCTGTTTTTGATTTCAAAATTTGTTCCGGGACGCATCTTGTGTCCGCGCTTGCAATAATCTGCGGCACTTCTTTTTTCACAAATCCTGCAAATTCCTTGCTGTAAATGCGAATTTCATAATATTCTTTTTTTGCAAAGCTTCCTTTTTGCCCGCGCTTGTCAACAACATAGCATTTTGGCTCAACCTCTATAGCCTCTACACTCGCTTTCATGTATTTCTCGACGAGTTGTGGGTAGCTCTCGTAAATGCAAATTCTATTTCCATCCAGGCTGCCATCTCCTGCAATAACCCCCAAGAGATATGCAAGCGTTTTACCATAAGCTTCAGGCAGTTTTAATTTTGGCTTTATATATTTTTTCCCATCAAGCTTCAACCCATACAGCTCATACATCTCTCTTGTTTTTTTTAGCCCAAGCGGAATTTCTCCCCTTTCCATCCTACAAACTGCCATCTGGCTAATATTAAGTTTTTTTGCAGCCATACTCTGCGACAGCTCCAATTCAATCCTTCTTTGCCTTAGTTTTTTGAATTCTTTTTTATCCAGCCCAACCGCAAGTTCTGGCTTATAATTTATTTTCACATCTGCTCCATCATGCCATATTTTTTTTGCAATAAGCACCCTATCCCCTATTTTCAAATCTTTTGCATATATCTCTTTGACTCCCGCCGGGGTAATTGTGAAAAATCGGTGCCATGCAGTCGCAACAATTTCCATCTTCGGGGCATGGACTATTATCTTATATGCCTGCTTTGCCTTGGTATAAAATTTATCTTCACAATTCCAATTTGAAATTTTGAATTCAGATAAGTCTGCCCCTTTTATATCTGTGCCTATTTTCACTTCCGAAACAGGCAGAAGCCCCCCGTCTGCAGCAAAAACCATTGTATCCGGCGCAAGGCATTGCCCCCCCTTGCGAATTTTTGAATGCGCGGTTGAATGCAGTCTTTTCAATATTTTTACATTAGTCCCCCTTAATGTTGCAATTGTGCATTCCCTCCCGTCCATCACAACCAATCCATAGCTTTCTTTCACTTCAACCATTTCCTCAAGAGGCCCCAAATAAAATCTAGAATCACACCTGTAAGTCTGCACTTTCATCGGCTCGGGGGGAAATATTGCAAACAATTGAATATCAGTTTTGGAAGGATTATCCGAAACATTTCCGCAAAAGATGGCAATTCCGCTTTCAGGAGCGATATGGCCATAGCTTTTCAGGTGGTGGATTATTTTTTCCAAAGCATCCATCACATTTTTCCTTGTGCCTTTTGATTTTATGTTTGAAGCCTGCCCTGCCTCCTCTTTTAATTTGTTTGAAGTTGCGTGTATCTGGGCTTTGCTGGGTATATACACTGAAATAAGCTCGGTTCCGCTTCCCTTAAGGTTTTTGAGATGGTGTATCTGCTTTTTCAGCAAATACTTCTCCTTTGCCTTGTCATCTTTTTTCTTTGCCATTTTATTTCAACCTTTTATACACTAACTTATGTTTTCCACCCTCTTAAATTTCTATGCTATTCAAAAAATTCCACTTTCCCAGTTGTCATGGAATAATAAGCCCCGATTAGTTTCACTTTCCCCTCAGAGGCAAGCTGTTCGATTATGCCGCTTTTTTTGGGTATTTCTTTTACTGTTTCCTTTACATTGTCTATAATGCATTTATGTACATCAAATTCATCCTTTTCAGCTGTTGGCGCAATTGTTTTTACAATAGCCTTGATATGCCCCTCATCGCTTTTTCCCTTGCAAGTGCATGTAGCTTTCACGGCGCCGCATCCTTCATGCCCCAGCACAACAAGCAGGGGGGTATGCAGGTGCGCCACCCCATATTCAAGAGTGCCCAAAGTAATGTCATCATTTGCCAAATTCCCCGCATTTTTCACTGTAAACATTTCCCCCAAATTCACGTCGAATATATAATTTGCAATAATTCTTGAATCAGAGCAGCACAAAACCGTCACCCATGGCTTCTGCCCCTCCAGCAATTCCTTTCTTCTAGCAGTAAAATTTTTTGCACCCGGCTTGTTATTTGCAAACCTTTCATTCCCTTCTTTCAACTTCTTTAGCGCTTCTTCTGCATTCATGGAAATTCACCTTAATTTATTGCACAGAACTATTAAATAAAACCTTTAGTGTGCTTCATGAGTCTTCTTTTCGCTTACATCAATTTTGACAGTAACGCCTGGGTCATAGAAAAGCTGCCTTTCAACAAAATATGAATACTGCTTCTTCTGAGTATAATTCTTAATTTCATCTTCGGGTGTTTGCTCAGGAGGCATAAATTTTGCCCCTCCCCTCAAATCCCTTATCATTAATCCGATGTCAAATGCACTATTCCCGCGTGCGGCTGTCATATCTGCAATCACATCCTGCTGGTTCAGAAGCGTGCGGTATATTTCAAAGTTTTCGCGCTGGCTCTCTTCTGCAACAAGAAGGTCAAAATGCGGCTGCGTCAATTCTATCCCAGGTATTACCTCTTTTGTAATATCCTCAATTTTTTCTGCAGCCGGAAATGAAAACAATCCATCTTTGGCAAATATCGCCTTCCCCCTCTTAAGCGCATGGCGCACAGTTTTTCTCAAGTCATTTGTTGTCCCTGAAACAAATTCTACAAGCAATTCAAGCCTGTCTTTAGGAATTTCCTCCCCGGAAGCCTCCCTCGCTTTTTCTATTGCACCCGAAAATTCCTCAGCACCAAATGCCGGCTCCACGTTTCCTTCCATAATCTGCTTCAGCTTTAATTCTATCATATCCCTTGCATTTGACATCCTGTTCCCAAAAATCTTTCTTGCATCATTCATTGCCATGTGGAATGCTATAAGGGTTGTAAGATATCCACAGAATGTATGCCCCCCGTCAATTATTCCGCTGCACAGCTGGGATGTTACAATCCTTCTTCTCTCCCCTTGCTTCAGGGTGCTGCCCATTTCTTTTATAATCGCCATTTGAACCAATAGGTTAATAATTCTCGCATCAACACATCCAATTTCTTTCATAGCATAAGCATCTTTGTAAGCAAGCGTGTAATACTCATCTTTTTCATGCTCAAGAAGGCTGTTTACAATATCTTTAAACCTGCCATCATTTTCTACAAGCCCGGAATTCTCAATATATTTTCTAAGAGGCAACCCAATGCGTCCGTTATTTTTAACAAAATACACTTCTCTTGTTTCCTTATCATATACTGTAGAAATAAGCGGAATTTCAATATTTTCCCTTCCATAAAGATAGTAGCTTTTTGTTACATAATGCTTTGCCTTTTGCGCCGCCTCCATATATCTCAATTTGCGGGCATGTGAAAGCATTGCCGCCTTCTCAAGACTGCAGTTTCCAGTAGAGTCCGCAGTAACGCTTCCATGAAAAACTATTGCCGCCGGAATTGCTTTATGGTTTAGAAGGTATTGGAAAATAACCAAATCATTTGCATCCTCTAAATGCTCTTTTTTTCTGATATTTATCCTCTGCCCGAAATTACCATGCATCTTTTTATCAGAAATGTACGCTTTCCCGTAAATCTGCTCTATATTGTCTTCAGAGCTGTTGGAAGCAACAAAAAGATTGGGCACCTGCCCTTCAGAGCAGTCATGATATATCTTGCTTTCATATTTGTCAAGAAAAATAGGCAGAAACCCATGCACAACTTCCCTTGATATCCCGCTTTCATTGCAAGCATTCTGCAATTCAACAATTTTTTTGTGAAATTCAGGGCATGCAGGCTTCTCAAGAAGAGGCAGTGAATTTTCAAATACATTCCTAAAATTTCTATTAACAATATCATATGCCTGCGAACCAATTTCATGCCCAAGTTTTCTGCGTGCAAGATTTTCTGCCATCTCTATTCCATTTAGCGGCTTATGGTTCATCTTTCCACCTCAATTTCTATCAACAAAGCTAATGTGTTTTGATGTGTAAATTCACGCTTTTTAGTTTTATAAACCTTTCTTTATTGCCTTCATGCCGGCATTTAATGAAAGAATTAGAATGCAAAGCAATGCAAATATGCTTATTGCCGCATTTTCCTTTCCGACTTTTTCCTCTTTTTTGCTTACTTCAAATGCAATAGGCGGATTTTTTATTTTCGCTTTAGCCATCAGCATGCTTTTTTCCATCTCATCCGAGAGCCTAAACACCCTGTATGATTCAACAATATTCCCCCCGCCTTCAATTGCAGAATATGCGCCATACACTCCCTGGGAATTGTAAATTCTCCCCCACAAGCTTTCAAATTCCATATCAGCAATTTCAAGAGTCATATTCCCAATCTCTTCTATTTCCTCCTCGGATTCATGGTTTGTCGCAATTTGCATTCCTGAAGCATATGCACAGTCAAAAATTGCCCCCCCATACTCCCCGCTTTCCAATGAATTATTTGCCGTATCAAGGTGCCATATTGCATCATTATCCCGCACTATGGAATTTTCAACTAATTTTCTTGCATCTATTAATTTTACTTTTGCAACAGATTTCAATATTTCATTATCAATTTCCTCCCCGCCAATTTCTTCTGCCTGGGCAAGCATATGGCCCGCCGCTTGGCACCATGAGCGGGCATAATAAATTTCCCTTGCAGCCAAATACCTTTCTTCCTGCGTCTGAAAATCTTCCATATATTTGCTTATATCCTCAATTTTCTTTTTTGCCCAGCTTTTCCTTGCTTCGGCACCCGCAATCCATTCAAAATTTTCCTCGGTAATCTCCACTGAAGGAAGAGCATCCACGCATTGCCCGGATATTTCAATCTCTTTTTCCAAATTTAATTCATGCGGGGGGGTTGCAAGAAAATATGCGTCTATTTGGGAAAGAAATGCATTGTTTGCGGCAGTGTATGCATACCCTTTTTCAATAATTTCATTATTCTGCCCCGCTTCCTTTTCAAAATGCTCTTCATATTCTTCCAAGCCTTCCCCGCTTCCTTCCCTTACCTGCAAAAGCAATTCATTGTTTATATTTCCCGCCACTTCAGAAAATCTCATATCATCTTCATTTAATTCTCTCTGCGGCAAATTTGCGGGTATCTGCTTATTTTCCAATTTAAAATTTGACTCATACTCCTTCCCCTCGGCAGAAGTTGCAATTTCATACCCTTGTTCAAGAGTTTCCACTTCAATTGCAACAAATTCATGCTCTTCTGCCAGTTTTGAAAGCAAAATATTTTCATAAATTTTCTGTTTTGGAGTAATAAGTATTACTTTCCCCTCCCTTGCGCTTGCCTGAGCTTTGTCTATCAGCCCCCCTACAAGCCCGACTTGCCCGTTTTGCAAAATAGCCCCTGTAATTGCAATATCCTTTCTCAATTCCTTTCCTTCTAATGCGGCTTTTAATGCAATTGTCATTGCGAGCCCTGCAGAAGGGCCGTCCACAGAAGGGGATTGGTTTAAATCCAAAAAACTGAACAATATTTCACATTCTTTTTTGCTAACACCTGTGTTAGCAAACCCTTCCCTTACCGCTTCTTGCTGGGAAAGCTGGGTGCTTACCCCCACAAGCGGGTCTATCGAGGTAAAAACAGAGCCGTTGCCGGGCATTGTTTCCACTTTCACCCTCAATAACCCCCCCTCCTGCCCGCTCACCACTGCAGGTATATAAACAATTCTCTCCTCATCCGGGCATTCAGCATGCACCGGCGCTGAAAAAGCAAAAACCAGCAATAATGCAAGCAATAGCATTAATTTCCTGTCCATACCCCTCAAACTCCATTGCAGTTTTTAATATATGCCATTTTTTTTAATTTTCCCCTCCCCCTGTATTTATAAAATTAAAATGCATTATATTAGCGAATAACATGCTGAAAAAAATCCTGAATTTCTTTAGAAAGCTTCTCTTTCGCAAAAAGGACGTGCGCCTGGGATTTTATGGCAGCACCAACGTGGGCAAAACCACCCTTGCAAACAGAATAGCTGTTGATTTGGTCGGCGAAGTCGTAGGCCCTGTCTCCCCCATACCCCACGAAACCCGTGCTGTTATGGAAAAGCAGGAAGTTGTGCTGAAAACAGGCGGATACTCCCTTTCCATGGACATATTGGATATGCCCGGCATTGCTGTAAAAGTGGATTACCGGGATTTTATGGAATACGGGCTCGGGAAACAAGAAGCGCAGTTAAGGGCAAAAGAAGCAACAAGGGGAATTATAGAAGCTGTGAAATGGCTTGAAGATGTTGATGCCGCATTAGTAATAATGGATTCCACCGAAGACCCCTACAACCAGGTAAATATAACCCTTCTCGGGAATTTGGAGGCAAAAAGCATCCCGTTTGTTATTGTTGCAAACAAAATAGATTTGCCCGGCGCGAATACAAAAAGGATAAAAGAAGTTTTCCCGAATTATGCTGTTGTAGAAGTGTCTGCCGCAACAGGCGAGAATATGGAAAACTTATATGACGAGCTTACCGTCCATTTGCTATAAAAACTCTTCTTTTACTAAATATCCCCTATGCACATCTGCTTAAAATGTGGAAGAGTAGCCAAAACCGTCGAGGAAATAGAAGAAGGTTGCACCTGCGGCTCAAAAGTTTTTGTATTTAAAAGGGACGAATCCCAGCAAAAATTAAAACCTTTGAAGCGCGCTGAAACCAAGCCTTCCCCTGCAGAAGCCAAAAGCTTTTCAAAAAAATCATCCAGCATCTATCCTCCTCTTTCAAAAGAAAAAAAAGAACCCCCTTCCCCTTCAGGCGTGGCTTCCTCAATAGTTTCAGATGACGGGGAAGAGCCGGGGCATGATTATTCAGAAGTCTGGCTTTCAAAAGGCGCAAAAATATCCGCCTCCCCCGAAACCCCCGGCTCAAATATTGAAAATATAAGGCAGATAAAAAAGGGAATTTTTGAAGTGGATTTGCTTGGAATAAATTCAGGCCCCCTTGTTATCCGGGATTCTGACGGAATATATTATGTGCGCCTTCCCTTTACCCAGCCGGAATTGCCCGGAAAAAAAGATTAAACATTATTCCCGTGAAAAAAGAAAAAAATCAAACATCAAACAACACCCTTATTTTGCACCTATCTTTTCCTTCCTCCACTTTTAATCTATGATATGTAACCGCCTTAGTATGGTCTTTCGGCCTTTTCTTGGGGGGGGGGGGGGGGGGGGGGGTCGGGCGTTGGGGCGGGGC
>JBDRNY010000055.1:0-12499 GCA_043810635.1 Microcaldota archaeon
TGTTTAAGACCATAAACTTCTTGTGGATTCACACTTAGCCTAAATTTTGGGACCTTAACCTCAGTATCGGACTTTCCCGTAGTGCCCCGCTGGCTTACCCAACGGAACCCGACTCCCTCCTTCTACGACGGTTATAGATTCGAGGTTTGACAATCAGGTGAACCCTTTCGGATCCGCTCCCAATGATCAGTGCCCTACCCCATAACCAATCTCCGGAGAGGCTATACTAAGATATAACTCGAAGGGAACCCGCTATTGCGACGTTCGACTGGACTATCACCCCTATACATAGGTCACCCAAGCAGAATATACTAGCACTGGTTGCGGTCCTCCATCCGCCGTCAGGCGGACTTCGACCTGCCCATGTATAGATCACTATCGCTTCGGGTCTGTAAAGAGTGACTGCTCGCCTTTTCAGACGACGGGCATTAACGCCCACTTGCTTTCGCTTCGGCTTTCGCCTTGCCACGCTAGACAACTCCCTGGCCCTTGCTTCAAGAAGGAGGATATAACGCCGGCAACTTTTTTTCGCGCATACCCCTGCGGGTAATTGCTTCAAAAAAGCTATCCTTTCACGCTATATCAAACTGTGGCCATTTAGTTTCAGGTTCTTTTTACCCCCCTTCCGGGGAACTTTTCAGCTTTCACTCACGTTACTCATTCGCTATCGGTCTCTGATTATATTTAGTGTTGGAAGTTGATACTCCCATATTCATGCCCTATATTCAAAGGACACTACTCTTTTGGCTTCTCACCACACATAATTTGCACACGAGGCTTTCACTCTCTATGGCGCAACTTTCCAATTGCTTGTGCTGGTATATATGGTTGATATGCCCCACATCTCCCTTCTGTTGCCAGAATAGGATTCGGAATGCACTAATTGGCTTTCAGTCACCCTTACTAACCAAATCTCATTGATTTCTTTTCCTGCCGGTACTAGAATGTTTTAATTTCCGGCGTATTAGCCCAACTTCAGGGCACTGTGCAATCTCAGGATCAAAGGCTGCCTGCGCCTACCCTGAGCATTTCGCTGCTTGCCGCGGCACTATGCTCTATCAGAGCCGAGCCATCCACTAAATGGCGCTAACAACATACCACATCCGTGAACTCTCTATATTGTTATAAATAAATACAACAATTCCTGCTGTGTTACCCTATATTTGAGGATGCACAGCAGTCTCCCCAAGCCTTGTGGCTTGAGGATCGGCTGCCTTCATACACATTACCGCTATCATTGCGTCATAAAGCCGGGGAAACTAGTTGGCTCTCTTCAACGGGCGGATGAGAATAAATTATTCTCCATTGCTCCTGCCAGAGGGCAGAATACAAACCCAAATTACAATTTTCCCTTGCCTGTTAATCCGCAAGAGGCGGGGAGTAGGCTAGGGGTTGTAATTTATGCATCGCACCAGAAACTAAGTTCGGTGCTAATGTCAGGAAGCATCACACTGCCTGAAAGGTGGAAATAGATAGAGCATTCCAAGTATTTAAAGCTATCGAGTAAAAAGTGGTGAATTGTAAACAAACACTAATTTAAATATGTGTTTATATAAATACAAATATGGAAAAGAATTTGATGAACAGGCGGAGCTTTATAAGAAAATGCGTTTTGCTTGCGCCTGCTTTAGTTTTTGGGCCAAAGCTGATTGAGAACCGCGCTTATGCAAGAAGTTATACAAGAAAGGAAGTTGAAAAAATTCAGCCAAAAATTAAGGGGGAGATTGCGCTTTTGCTTGCCCAAGGGGAGAGAGTTAGGCTGAAAATGAAAAAAGAGGGGGGAAGTTCAAGGGCCTGGAATTTTTTTGATAATCTGGATTCATATATTAAAGATACTTTTGAGGATGTTCTGATAAGCCTGAAGCATTTTGAGGAAAATGAAAAGCATGAGATATTTGATATTGAAAATGCTGAGGGGGTGAGGGTTGTTGGCCAAAAAACCATGCAAATTGAGAGCCTTATTTTTGAATTTGTAAATAATGAGAGGGCAAAAAGAGGGGTGCGTAAACTTGTATATGATGAGAAATTATCAGAAATTTCAAGAGGGCATGCTGAAGATATGGCAAAAAACTTTTTTTACTCCCATATAAATTTGAAAAGGCAGGATGTGACTGATAGGGCGCGGGCCGCGGGATATGATACAAAAAGAACTGTCAACGGGCTTGTATTTTATGGTGTTGGGGAAAATATTGCAAATGCCAAAACAGGCAAAGTTTTTGGGAGAGGTTATGTTGAAGATACCCAAGCAAATGTTTCGTGGGAATTTACAAGAACATGGATGGAGAGCCGCGGACATAGGGAAAATCTGCTAAATTCAATATATTCAAAAACAGGGATAGGGGTTGCAAAGGAGTATTCTTTATATTATGAGGTTTTTGACGGGCTTTTTATTGAAAATGGCTCAAACTACAAAGGAGTGCAGAATTTCTGGTAAGTTTATTATTTTGCTTATTTTTTCAATTCGCCCTTTTTTGCAGGTATTGTGTTTCGTCTTTTGCTTTTTTTCTTTTCCTTATTTTTCAATTTATTCTGCTTTTGCCGGTGTTATGTTTTTCATTTTGCGTTTGCCTTATTTTTTTCCTTTCTTCTTTTTTCCTTTTTCCGCTTTTTTAGGTTCTTTTTTAATTTCAGTTTTTCCAATTTTTGTTTTTTTGTGCCCAAGCATCAAATAGCCGAGGGCAATTACAATTCCTACAAGCACTATCAATACCGCAGTTGCCATCTGCAAATTAAATTCCTCCCCTTCTTTTATCGGAGAGATTGGGGCGGGGGGTGCTGGAGGGTTGGAGGAAGGCGTTGGGAAATATTCTGGGTATAACTCTTTCAAGGGCTTTTGTTGTTTTGAAAAGCTTGCTGTAATATTAAATGTTATTTCCTTGGATTGCAGTATTGCCCTGTCAGTGTCTGTTGTATAGCATTCAATAAACCAGTAATACTGCCTTTCTTCATCTGCTTCCCAAGTATCTATTGAAGCCAATTTTCCATTATTTGTAATTGTAGAATGGTTTTGTATTAATGAATTTATTATAAGCTTGCAATTGGCTTCTTCAGGAGCCCAATCCCCGTTTTGGTATATAAAAACAAATCTTGGATTGGAATAGTTGATTGTTTCATTTTCTTTTGGGGAGAGGATGGTTATGTTGTTGAATTTGTCAGGCTCAACGGCAATTATCCAAGTATCAGATTGAAATCCGTCGCATGTAACATACCAGGGATAAAATACCCCTTTTGGAATATTTATTATTTCTATTATGCCGGTTTCGCCATCAGGAAGCTGGAGAGGGCCCCGCTCATTCCCCCTTACATTTATATAGCATTCTGAAACATTTCTTCCAAAATCTGTTTTATGGTAAATAAATTGAAATTCGATTGTAGTGTTTTTTGTTTTTAGTTCATGTGCGGGTGAAACAAGCTCTACTGTCGGCACGTTTCCTGAAAAAATTGTCTGCATATGAGAAGTTATGTTGTGCTCATCTTTTGTGCATTGAATATTCCACGGGTGAAAGCCTTTTTCATCAATCAATTCCCTTGGTATGGAAAGTGAAAGCTCGCCGCCTTCCAATTCTTCAAACTCTTTTGCCGTTCCCTCCACCTGAATATCATCAACAAACAAAACACAATTCCACTCGTCAATGCTGGCATTTATTTTGAATACTGCGGTTATTTCAGTCCAATTTTCACCTGAAATATTATTCAGCATATAGCCGTCAGGGGGGGAGAGAATTTCAATTTCCAATGCTTCCGGAAAATAATCCCCTGCAAACAAGGAAAGGGAGAGAATTGCTATTGTGAGAATGAAAATATTTTTTTGCATAATAAACACACCCAGAATGTTAATTGGATTAAATGAAAAAGGGGCGGGGGGAATAAAAGAGTTTTGTTTTTGTTTGGAATTTTTTGAAAAATACGAGGGGCTTCGAGGATGATAGATTTATATATTAGAAAAGCACTATAAATTGCTGTCGTTTGTGCGTTTTTGCACAACGTTTGTTTTTTCGGGGTGAGAATAGTTCTTGCCTTATGAAAATTTTTATGGAAGCAGGGCACCTGCTCTGCTTGACGTACGTGCATAAGAGGAACTAGACGAAGATTAGATAGTGGTGAATTTCCGCTAAAATTTTCTTCCTTAAGAATTTGCGATAAAGTACTCGACTCCAGTCGATCCTGCTGGAGGGTACTGCTATCGGAGTACGATTAAGCCATGCAAGTTAGCTGACAAACTTTTGTCGGCGGCGAACGGCTGAGTAACGCGTAGTCAATCTGCCCTTAGGACGGGAATACCCTCGGGAAACTGAGGATAATCCCCGATATGCCATCTATGCTGGAATGCTTGATGGTTCAAACCAATAGTGAATTGGAGCTATTTGGCCTGAGGATGAGACTGCGTCTGATTAGGTTGTTGGTGAGGTAACGATGGATGTGATAGCTCACAAAAACTTAATAAATCTTCAAGCACCTAACTAGTTAGGTGGTTGGATGGTAAGGAGGGTAAATCTAAGTCTTCAACAAATGAAAAGGCTTTTCAGAACTTTACAGGCAAAAACAAATCGGTTCCAAAAGCTAGAACCCAAGGTTCTTGCAGAGAATTCTCAATACATAGCTGCTTTTAGGCTTGTTCTTGACATAACATCAGAAAAATTTGCTGTTCTGTGTGATAGAACAAGAGGCGCTATAAACAGCTTGGAGAGAGAACAAAAAAGAATTGATTTGAAAACAGCAACGCATTATGCAAACGTCATTAATAAAGAACTGGAAACAGCAAACAAAGAGCTGAATTTAAATGACATAGAACAACGATACCAGAAATTTTATGGAAGAGCCTTAAAAGGAATTTCCCTTCTCTCAAAAGAAGCTCAGGTCAACTTTGCAAGAAATGGTGCAAAGCACGCCTTGAAAAAAAGAAAAGAGAATGGGAGGTATTATGAAGCATCAAGAAAAGGGATTGAGCAACAACGACTGACAGAACAGGAGAAAAGGGTTGCCAAAATCCTAAAAAAAGAAAAGATTCCTTTTGAAACACATAAATTCATTTGTGGAGAAAATGCAGATATCTACATAAAAAAGGAGCCGCCTTTTGTTGTAGGCTGCAAATGTGCAAAAAACGTTAGAAATATAACGGAACATGCACGAAGACTGATGTACCAAGCTTACCGTATTAAATCCAACCAAAATGCGAGATATGTTGCAGTAATAAGCAACTCCGAAGGGACACTTAAGAAAAAAGATGTCCCGATGGGAGCGATCAGATTGCTCGATGAAATCTGTGATGGTTATTTTTTTGATGAAAACCTTGAAGATATTATTAAGATGGTGAAAAGCTAGCACATTCAGTATAAGCTCACCAAGCCGATAATCAGTAGGGGCAATGGGAGTTGGAGCCCCCAGAAGGGCACTGAGACAAGGGCCCTAGTCCTACGGGATGCAGCAGGCGCGAAACCTTTGCAATGCGCGAAAGCGTGACAGGGGAACTCCGAGTGATAGAGGCATCATGTTTCTATCTTTTTGTCAATCCAAAAAGTTGGCAGAATAAGATCTGGGTAAGACTAGTGCCAGCCGCCATGCGCGTGAGTTTTCGCACGCACGGCACGGTACGCGGTAATACTAGCAGAGCGAGTGGTATCCACGAATATTGGGTCTAAAGAGTCCGTAGCGGGCCGGTTAAGTCCACTGTGAAATCCAACAGCTCAACTGTTGGGCGTGCAGTAGATACTGACTGGCTTGGGAGTGGGGGAGGTCAGGAGTACTTGCGGGGTAGTGGTAAAATACTGTAATCCTGCAAGGACTACCAGTGGCGAAGGCGCCTGACCAAAACACGTCCGACCGTGAGGGACGAAGGCTAGGAGAACGAACTAGAATGGAGGACAATTTTTTATAGTGCGCAAAATTTGATGAGGATGCAAGTATCTAACAATCTGTTTATACGGGTTGCGAATGCTACATTGCATTCTGAAAATAATGCAAACAACTTCCATTTTTGGTTCAAATCGGATTAGATATGCCATCAAAAGTTTCGATGGCACTAAAAACCCGAGTAGCCCTAGCAGTAAATTATGCAGACTGTGGTGTTGCCTGAACTTCGGGTTCAGGCAGTGCTGTAGCGTAGGTGTTAAGTCTGCCACCTGGGGAGTACGGCCGCAAGGTTGAAACTTAAAGGAAAAAGCGGAAGCAACATTTTTTCAATAATTCTCAATAAATAACGACTGGAAAGTTACCCTTTGACTTCATTTATAAATGAAGTTTGAGATAGCTTTTCATGAATGAAAAACTGTGTTATTTATTGGGGGCCTTAAGAGACGGAAATTTCGATGTGAGAAAAGGAAAAAACTACGAGCTAAGGATTTACCAGAATGAAGTTCAGTGGTTAACAGAAATTGCAGAAATTCTTTTTGATTTGTTTAAAATTAAAGCAAAAATCAGAGGGAATCTTCTTCGCTTAAACAACAAAAAAGTTGTGAGCAAGATACTCTCAATTTCTGAATACATAAAACCGCAGGAACACTGGCAAACGCCGACTATAATCAGAATCTCCTCAGATGAGGAGAAGTGGTGGTATGTCGGAGGTTTTTGGGATACAGAAGGCGGCTTGCCTTTAAATCCTGAAATTGCAACTCAAAAATATATTTCCTTTGATCAGAAAAACAAGGAAACCTTGATTTTCATTCGAAACTTCCTTTGCGAATTTGGAATAAAGCCGACTAACTTGACCTATACGGGAAAAGTTTGGCAGTTTCGGATAACACGCAAGAAGTGTATGATAAATTTCGCAAAAAATATACATTCTATTCATAGAACAAAATTAGATAGGCTCAAAAGGCTCGTTGCTTCTGTTTCCTGAATTGGCGGGGGAGCACCACAAGGCGTGGATGCTGCGGTTCAATTGGATACAACGCCGGGAAATATTCCAAACAAACTAAAAATGAAATTAAAAAAATCGCTTTCAAAATTTGCGTATCCGTCCCCAAGCCGGGGACCTCCGGAAAATTTTGAAGGTTAGCGACTCGTTTCGGCAACGGGTTGTTATTTTATGTTAATTTGTTTGTTGGAATACCCGACCCTTACCGGGGGAGACGGC
Organism: Microcaldota archaeon; assembly: GCA_043810635.1. Classification (GTDB taxonomy): domain Archaea; phylum Micrarchaeota; class Micrarchaeia; order Anstonellales; family Anstonellaceae; genus 1-14-0-10-45-29. The sequence goes on from JBDRNY010000055.1 coordinate 7,073, forward strand.
ACTATGACGGCCAGACTAAAGATCTTGCCAGAGGAGCCGAGAGGTGCTGCATGGCCATCGTCAGCTCGTGGTGCGAACTGTCAGGTTAAGTCCTGGAACGAGCGAGACCCTCGTGCACTGTTGCTAATTTCATCTCCGGATGAGATGCACACTGTGCGGACTGCCCGCGTTAAGCGGGAGGAAGGAGGGGGCGACGATAGATATGCAGCTTGATCCGTAAAATTATAAATGTTGGTCAGTATATATAGACCATGCCTAAATGCCATCTTGATAAAAAATCTCTGAAAACTCTTTACGAGGATTTCAAAAGAGAAAAAGATTGGCTGGAAGCCTTAATGAAAAAACCGCAATACATAGCAGTGTTGCGGATTTCGATGGGTTTGAGCCAGACTTCTTTTGAAAACCTTCTCAAAATGAGCAAAAACATCTACAAATACGAGAGTGGGAAGATAAAGCCGACTGAAAAAACGGCTAAAAAATTTCTTTCCCGCTTCAAGGCGCTTGCGCCTTGGGATGTTGTATTGCGAAATTTTGAAAAGCTCTCATCTGAATCAAAGGGCTGGTTTGCTGCTAACAGCACCAGCATAAAAGCAATGCGTGCAAGGCAAAAAGGCGCGCAAACTCATATGAGGAAAAGAGTTTTAACAACACAGGAAAGTGAAGTCGCAAAATGGCTCACTGAAAGAAGAATCAGCTATAAAGCAAACTGTGAAGTTGGAAAGGTTTTTGTTGACTTTTTCATTCCAAAAATGAATATTGTTTTGGAGTGCAAGAGGCTTAGCACAAGAAACCGAAGAGAGCATATGAAAAAAGTCAAGGAGGCAGCGTTTCAGGGCTACAAAGCCAAATTCTATAAAAAGAATGTAAAATTGGCAGTAGTCTTTGAAAGTCCGTTAAGACTTAATGAAACAGAAAGGCAAGAGCTAACTGGACCATACGACTTTGTTTTTGAAAAAGTCGATGGTTTGAAGTATATTACAAAGGATCAGGCTGTGTAGTCGAAGTCAGTATGGCCTGAATCTCTCCGGGCTACACGTGGCATACAATGCTCATGACAATGGGCTGCGACTCCGAAAGGGGAAGCTAATCTCACAAACATGAGCTAAGTTCGGATCGAGGGCTGAAACTCGCCCTCGTGAAGCTGGAATGCCTAGTAATCGCGTGTCATCAATCTTCGATATTTCTCAAATGATTTATCGTAGAGTGAACTCGCGCGGTGAATACGTCCCCGCTCCTTGCACACACCGCCCGTCAAGTCACCCAAACAGGGTTTTGGTGAGGCAATCTCTTCTTGGGATTTTCGAACCAGAATTTTGTGAGGGGGGCTAAGTCGTAACAAGGTATCCGTAGGGGAACCTGCGGATAGATCACCTCCAAAGAATACTTTTCTTTGAATTAAGAGAAGGATTTACTTTGAGTTGAGTAATACACTTATGTGTAACGCAAGGAAAGGAAAAACTTCTAGTCTTCGGGTTTAACCTCTTTATGCACGTACAAAATATTTTTGAAAGTTAGCGCAAGCCCGGGAAATGCAAAGCGAAAAGAATTAAAGCACACAATGAGTGGAAATGCCAGGCTGAGTGGGGTGTGTGGATGGCAGAGAGAACTGTTGTTTTGAAGGAGAGAGGGCAGGTGCCGGGCATTATTGCCAGCCGGCAGAAAGGAGGCAGGGTGACTATTTCCGCCAAAAAATATATTGATGCACTTGCAATAATCGGAAACAGCCATGAAATGGCAGGGTTTGTTTTTGAAGGCATAATACTCCCTGTTGAAGATATTCTTGGCGCTAGCAAAGGAAACCAGGAAATAGAAAATGAAATGAAGGAATATTTGCGGCTTGAAATTGAATCTTATAGAAAAAACGGGAGATTTATGTTTATTGAAGAAATGGAAGAGAAATAAAATGGTTACTGGAGCTGGAAAGGATAAATATTTATATTCGGCAGAGTACAGAGTTGTTATGGGTTCCATAACTCAAAGTTGGGGACAGCTTTCTTTATTCAACAAGATAATTGCTGCAATTACAATAATTGGATTTTTTATTGCAATTTTGTTTGGAATTTACTCTGCGATTCAGAATTACATATCGCATGGAGAAACGATAGAAAAAATAGGTGAGGAGCACAAACAGACTAGAACAAGCATTGAGAATGAAACTGAGAAGATTGATACTACCATTAAAGAGGAGCATGACAAAACGAATGCTAGGATAGGGAAAGTGTATGATGAGTGTGTCTTGAGAAATTCAGAGCTCTCTAACCAGCTTAAGGAATGTGAACATGTCCCAGTAGCTTCAGGTGTTGAGTGCCGGAATAGAACAATTGTCATGAAATATGGTATGGGCATGTCAATAGATAATTGCAACTCCCCAGCATTTACGGATGGGTTTGTGGGATTAAGTAATGAAGCAACAATGGATGTTTGGTTTATACTTTATCCTGAGGGAGGAACACAGAGATTTTTATTTGATTTTGGAAACGATCTTGAGAGTTCAGATCGATTATCGGCATTTGTCGAGAATGGGATTTTGAAATTTAGAGCCAAAAAACCTTACAGTTTTGGAGAAGGAGTGATGACTACAAAGCAAGTAAAACTGGAGCCAGAAGTGGAATATGGCGCAACATTGATGGTTAACGGTAGCTATGCTTCTTTATACATCTTCCACCCAGACAAAGGACTAATATTCGAAGATACGAAAGAGGTTTCTGAGACTATAGACCTTAGTAGCACTAGATTTGTCCTGGGAGCAGACTTGGAGTTAGATAATGTTTTATATGGGGCATTTGATGAGCTGAGAATATCTGGAGTCAGTAGGAGTAAAGATTGGATTATTGCGACGCATACACTGTCTTTTACAGTTGGACCAGAGCAGAAGATAGAGAGGAGATAAATGCTCGAACGGATTCTTGTTTCATTGCACCTGTAATTTTACTTTTCTCTCCTTATCTCCGCCGCCTTCTTGTGTGCATCCAATCCTTCAATTTCTGCAAGTTTTGAAGCGACATCAATCAGCCTGCCGGCTCCTTCTTTGCTTATTTTCTGGTATGTGAGAATTTTTACAAAATCTTTTGCAGAAAGCCCGCCGGTGTATTTGGCAGCCCCGCTGGTAGGCAGGGTGTGGTTTGTGCCAGAGCAATAGTCTCCAAATACTTCAGCACAATATTTTCCAATAAACAATGAGCCATAATTTTTCAATTTGCCAATTATGGAATCAGGCGCACTAACCTGCAATTCCAAGTGCTCTGGAGCACGAAGATTTGATATTTCCACTGCTTTTTCCAGTGAATCAACCAAAACTAATCTTCCGTTTCCTAAAGAGGAGAGTGCAATTTCCTTTGTTTTTAGTTTTGGCAACTGCAGCTCAAGCTGTTTGTTAACTTCTTGTGCCATCTTTTTTGAAGTGGTTATCAAATCAGCCCTTGCATTCGGGTCGTGCTCTGCCTGTGCAAGCAAATCTGCTGCAATAAATGCAGGATTTGCACTGTCATCTGCAATAACCAGCACCTCGCTTGGCCCTGCCAGAAAATCAATGCCAACTTCGCCATAAACCTCTTTTTTTGCAGCTGTTACATATTTGTTGCCCGGCCCGACTATTTTATCCACTTTTGGAACAGTCTGGGTTCCAAATGCCATTGCGGCTATTGCCTGAATTCCGCCAATATTGAAAATCCGGCTTGCGCCTGCAATATCTGCAGCAACAATTGTAGCTGGTTTAATCTTGGGGGAACATACAATTATTTCATCTACCCCGGCTATTTTTGCAGGAATTACACACATTAAGGCAGTGGATGGCAGAGGGTACCTTCCTCCGGGAACATAGCAGCCTGCTTTTTGCAAAGGAATTATCTTTTGCCCCACAATATTTCCGTCAATTTTTTCCTCAAAATCCTTGAGCTGGCTTAGTTGCATCCTTGCAAATGAGGAAATGTTTTTTGCCGCATACTTTAGCGCGTCAAGTGTTTTTTTATCCACTTTTTTATATGCCTCTTTTATCTGCTCTTTTGAAATTTCAAAATTCTCTAATTCCAGGCTGTCAAACTTTTTGGAATATTTTCTCACCGCCTCGTCCCCATTAGCCCTGACTTCTGCAAGTATCTGCTTTACAGTATTGATTTCTTTGAATTCAGTGTATTCAAAAAAACTTTTATCCAAATCAGAAAAATTTACAATTTTCATTTTCTTCGCCTCCATAATTCATTTTTTATATCGGAGATGGAAATTCCTTTCTTGGCCATAAGAATTAAGATGAAATAAGTTAAGTCTGAAATTTCCCATATTAAATTAGAGTCGGAGGTGTAATTGGTTATTTCTTCCGCCTCTTCCAGTATTTTTTTCTTAATAACATTTTCATCTTCTGCAATTTTTGAAGTATATGAATTTTTTTCTGGGTTTTTTATCCTTGAACAGATTACTGAAGATAGTTCATCAAGTGCAAATTCATTATCCCCAAAGCAGGAATAGCTCCCGAGGTGGCATGCTGCATTTTTTTGCTTAACAGTAAAAAGGAGGGCATCTTTGTCGCAGTCATATCTTGCCTTGATAAATTCCTGAAAATTTCCAGAAGTTTCGCCTTTAGTCCAGAGGGATGCCCTTGAACGGCTGTAATAGGTTGCTTTGCTTGTTTTAAATGTTTTTTCAAGGGATTCTTTTGATGAAAAGCCGAGCATCAGCACCTGCTTATTTTCATCCTGGACGATTGTCGGAATAAGGGAGTTGCATTTTTCAAAATTGAGCAGGGAAATAAAAGCGTCTGCAAGATTTATTTTCTTGGTATATAATGCCATCCCTATTTGGGAATTAAATCCTAAATTTTCTATGGCTTTGATATCATTTATTGTAGTTATTCCCCCTGCAACTGTAATTTTGTTTTTTGTAATTGCTTTCAGCTCTTTGACAGCTTCAAAATCCAACCCGGAAAGCATCCCTTCTTTGTCAACATTTGTGAAAAGGAATTCAGAGCAATAATTTTCCAGAGATTTGATGAGCTGTTGCGGAGTTTGGCTGGTGCTGTTTGTCCATCCCTTGCTGACAACAAATTTGTTTTTTGTATCAATTGCAGCAATTACGCGTGCTTTTGGAAGCTGGGAAAGAAATTCGGGGGTTGCCATTGTGCCGATTATTATTTTCTTTGCGCCTGCGCCAAGAAGTTCATTTGCTTTCTCTATTGTGCGTATTCCGCCCCCTACCCTACAATCTGCAATTTTGCATATTTTCTTTACCAGCTCGATATTGTTTCCCTTGCCTAATGCGGCATCTAAATCAATTACTGCTATTTCGCCGTATTTGCAAAACTCTTTGGCTAACGCTAACACATCCTCTCTTTCAAGCACTTTTTCCTTTCCCTGCTTTAGCTGGACAGCTTTTCCATTTATCAAATCAATGCTTGGAATTAACATATTCTTACCTCAACATTATTTTTTTTCAAAT
>JBDRNY010000056.1:0-16457 GCA_043810635.1 Microcaldota archaeon
AATGGTCGCAAAGAATTTTTTAATCATCTGCCAGACATGTGGCAAGAAGTTCTACGTCATTCGGTCAAGAGCGTTATCAAAGAATGTCAAATATTGCTCTCATGCTTGTTATGCAATTTCCCTAAAAGGAAAAATCCCTTGTAATACGGTTATCACAAGAGTTGAGCGAAAATGTGCCACCTGTGGAAAATCATTCTACGCTAGACAATACAAAATAAGAGAAGGCAAGGGCAAATACTGTAGTAAAAAATGTTCTGTTGCAGCCCAAAGAAAACACTTTCGTGGCGTGCTTGATATAAAAGAAATTACCAGATTGTATCTTGAAGAAAAAATGGCTATACGGAGAATAGCTGAGAGATATAATTGCAATGAAAAAAGAATTTCAGAACTCCTACACAGAAGCAGATGTCAATTAAGAAGTCTCAGTGAAGTACAAAAAAGCAAAGTTCATTTTGTCACGAAGAAGAAAATTCGTGATGATGACATTATTCGGGATTATCAATCAGGTTTGGGCAGTCGAGAGATAGCAAATAAGTATGCGTGTAGCCCAGCAATGGTTCTTCAACGTATGAAAAGACTTAGAATCAAGCGGAGAGATGGAAAAGAAGCTGGTAAAGTGTTTAGAGCCAGTCCACGGTTCAAGGATTGGCAAAGAAAACAGAGTGAAGCTAAGAAGATAACCCAAGGGACACCAGAAGCAAGGGAATTTCATAGGAGGAAAATATTGAAACAATACTCCTCAGGAACTTTTCCAAAACAAACCAACACAGCCCCCGAGCGCGCGGTGAAACAAGAGCTTGTTAATCGGGGGTATGTTGAAGGCGTTGACTTCGTTCATCAATTCAAATTTTATGATAAGTTCATGTGCGACTTTGTTTTTCCACAGCAAAAAGTAGTGGTTGAGTGCGATGGGGACTTTTGGCACGCGAACCCAGTGCGGTATGCGAGGAAGCCACTCAAACCTGCGCAAAAAGCTACCTTGCGGTTAGACAAAGCCAAGGAAGCATACGTTCGAACGGTTGACAACGGTTCGTGGACGCTCCTCCGCTTCTGGGAATCGGATATAAAAAAAGATGCAAGTCGATGTGTTGACAAAATTGAACTCGCTCTCAAAAAAAGATGAGGAGTAGCTTTCCAGTGTTTTCCATTGGATTTTTATATAATTATGGTTAGTGTCCGCCCATTTTTGAGCATTCATGTGATGGGCAGCTTGATAATTCCTTCTACTTTGCATGCATTCGACATTTAGAAAAGGTTAAAAACCGCCCATTGTATAAATAGTAACAATAACTATTAGTTGAAATACTCGCAAATATAGGTGAAAATTGATGACAAAAGGAAATTATCATAATCCGATTAAAACAAAGTCAAGCGGCACTGGGGGCAGAAGAAAGAGGATGGAAGCACTCAAACTTCCATATCTGGAAGAAAAAGGCCGGCTTCCATCACGAAAAGGCAAAGTAATTGCCTGGGCGATTGAAGAACTAGCTAAAGTAAAGGAAACAGAAAAGAGAGGCGATGGAATTGGATGAAGGACTAGCACAAAAGGTACTCGGAATAGTCGGCATGGTAACAATAGTATTCGTTTGGTACTTATGGAGCAAAAGCAAAAAGAAAGACAAAAAGAAAATAAATCAGGGCGCATGAAATGGTAAAAATACTAACAGCCGAAAACGGGAGAACGCTCCTTGAAAAGGGAGGCAGAGAAAAGACAAACAAATGGGCAAGCTCCCTAACAACCGAGGAGGCAATCGCAATACGGCTTTACATACTTCAAAGCAAGTACGGCCTACGAGAAGGATACGCCGCGCTGATTAAAAGAATTACAAGCGATATTGAGAAGCTGCCAAAGAAAAGGCAAGCACCATACGAGAAGAAACTCGAACAAGGGATAACCATCGCCTCAAGCGTTGTAGAGGCACTAAAAGTGCTAGCAACAGCCGGGGAAGATATAAAAGAAAAGACAGGAACAGAAAATATGTACAGGTGAAAAAATGGCAAAAGGAAATTATCATAATCCGATTAAAACAAAGTCAAGCGGCACAGGGGGTAGAAGAAAGAGGATGGAAGGCAAGAAATTGTGCTATTGCGGAAACCCTGCAACAAATACAAAAGTGGGCGAAAAGCAGGTTAGGGGAAGGAAGAATGCAAGGGGAAATTGTGTAAAAATAAAGCTGAAAATGTGCCATCTTATCAATGTAAGGGATAAGGAAGGGAAAATTAAGAGAGTGAAAATGAAAAACGTGCTTGAAACCCCTGGCAACCCCCACAATGCAAGGCAGAATATTATTACAAAAGGGGCAATTGTTGATACTGAGGCAGGGAAAGCCAAAGTTACTAACAGAGTGGGGCAGGATGGAGTAGTTAACGGCGTGCTTGTTTAAATTATACCATTATTTTTCTCCATCTACAACAACATTTATATACCCTAAAATCCATATATTTAGCATGAAAAAAGCATTTCTAATTGTACCCTTAACTATCCTTACTTTGGTGGCAGGGAGCTTTGCGGCAAGGGCTCAGAATAAAGTAGGCAGCTTGGCTCAGAAAATGCCGGTGCCGGGAGTTAGTAAAGAAATCAATATTGACAGCTTGAGAAATGCATTTTTGCAAAATAGATTACTAGACACTATAGAAATAGAGCATTGGACAGAAATAGAAACAGATTCTGCATTTAAGAAAAAGCTTGTGCAGGCTGTATTGGATGAAATACATAATATAAGAAAAGAGAGGTGGGCAGACACTTCAAGGGCTGTGCCTCATCCAAAATATATGGAAATAGCCCAGCAAAGGGCTGAAAGAGAAGCATATGCGGAAACAGATTCGATAAAACACAGAGAAGATGATTTGAACGAATGCATAGGAGTTTGTATTGTGGATAAGATTAGTCCTGAGAGCATTGAAAAAGCGGTTTTGGCAGAAGTAAGAAAATTGATGGAGGAAGAATGGCATGGGAAAATAATTGGAAAAAATGGCAATGGGGAGAATTATATTGGAATTGGAATTGCGCCAATGGCAAGAGTAGAAAAATGCGCGAATGTGATTAATGTGCAGCATGGGCGCATTGTGATAAATATTATTTTTGCAGAAAATAGGAAAGGGAAAGGCAAAAAGTAATAATAAGTATATGCCCGAAATCTGCTTATGCTTATACTGTTTAAAATGCAATTATTAGAAGGAGAAGAGCCTGAAAAAAAGATTAAAAAACCCCTTAAAAAACAGGTGGAGGAAAGAAGGGAGAATATTCCGCCTCCGAGGAGGAAGCCGACAAAAACTTCTGCTAATGAAAATGAAGAGGGGGAGGGGAAAAAGAAGTATGAGCTGAAGCCTATTAGAAAAAAAGAGAAGGGGATAGTGCCTTCAAGAGTCTGGCGGGAAGAAGAGGAGGAAGATATCGGGGGGAAAGAAAAGAGGGAAGGAATTGAAGAAGAGCCGGAATTGCTTGAATATAAGCCTGAAAAAGCGGTAAAAAAAGAAATCCCGAAAAAAGAAAAGGAAATTCCTGCTTCTGGGCAGGAAAAGGAAGTAATTAATCTGGGGGATGGACAGGTCAAAAGAAAGGATATTGCAGAAAGCATTTTAAGCAAAGAATTTTATTTTGATGAAGATATTTCGGATTTGGTTCAATTTTTGTCAAGAAGCAGGCAGGATTTCTTTGTTGAATGGCCTGAAATAGAGGGAAACGAGTATTTGATATTTGCGCCAAAAACCAAGGAGCTGCCTGTAAGCGTTGATGATGTGCCCAGGATTAGGTTTAGGAATGAGTTTGACCTGGAAATAGATAAATGGGTAGATGCAGTGGTGGAAGCGATTGGGGGAAATGTGAGGAAGGCAAAAATAATTGCTATTGTAACTCTTGAAAATCCGAATCCGACTCAGGAGGATTTGAATGAAAGGATAAGGGATGTGATGGTTCGAAAATTGAAGGATAGGGGGGTGCTTGAGGAAAATATTTTGATTAAAGTGGAGGCAATGACCTTTGAAAAGCTGGCAGGGTTGCTGGATTTGTATCCTTGGGATGAATTGAAAGCAAGGATTGTGGAGAGGGCAATAGATGAGAATGGGGCGAGTTTTCTTGAATCCGAAGAATTGGCAGAAAAATTTGGTGAGGAAAAATTGGAAGCGGTTGCAGATGCAAATAATTCCAAAAAATTGAAAGATGCGCTTACAGCGCTTGGAAGCGGGAAGGTATTTTTCCCTGAAATAAGCGATGACTGGATTTATGATGAGCAAAGGAAAGCAAGCATAACCAAAACTTATGATGTGAAAGGAAATACGCTGGAAGATGTTTATGCAAGTATTGATGGGAAGCAGGTAAGAGTGAAGCATTCTATGGGGGAAGGCATATTTACGTTTTATTTTGATGAAAAAAAGAAAATTGCTACAGTGCTGAGCAATGGGGTTTATGTGCCTATTTCTGAATTTGTGAAAAATAAGGGGGAGAGGGCGCGCATAGAAACACTGGGAGGGACATGGATTTTTACAATGGTAAAAACGAACGAGGGGGAGAGGGTGATAAATCCTGAATTTGAGAAAGTTTCATTCCATGCAGTGGTTGACCCGTCATTGCAAGTGGTAAGCGATTTTATGAAAAAAGTTTGGGCAAATATAAACGGAATATTCGGGCATTTGAAAGAAAATGACAGTGAAATAAGCATAGGAGAGGGCAGAACTGGATTGGAAGGCCCGGAATTTGATAAAAATGATCCGCTAAATTATGAAAGATATTTCAGAATTCTTCTTGAAGATTATGAAGTTTATAAAGAATACAACCATCTTTCAGAAGATGATAAAAAGAAGCTCCTAAAATCTGTGAGAAAGAAAATTGAGCGCCCTGAATTTAAGAAAAAGAGCATAATAATTTTCGGTGATTTGGCATGCACAGATTTAAATGCAATTATATCAGAGAGCACAAAGAAGAAAGTGGGGGAGTTTCTTAAAAAAAGAGGAATAAAAGTGTATATGATTGCTGCGGCGCCTGAGAAATATTATGGATTTGGAGATTCGAGTGGAACCCCGGGAGTTCGTTTGCAGGTGCGGAAAGCGTACAGGGAAGGGAAGAGAGGCTCATTGGTAGGAAGGAGCCCGAAGAAATTTTTGAAAACAAAAGACCAGCTTAAGATTATGGCAACTTTGGTGGGTGCGGAGGAGATGAAGCATTACACTGGAAAATACCCTGCCTCAGAAAGTGAGGAAGGCGGGGAGGTTAAATGGACGGAGGCAAAAGGGCCATTTGGGTGGGTGGTATGGATAAAAGGCTCTATTGACAATGAAGAAAGGTATAAACTGTTTATTTCAAAACTAAATGATGTTATTTATGAAATAAAAGAGCCCAGGTGAAATAATGCTGAGCGCACTGAAAGTAGGAAGTGAAAAGGAAATTGAGGAAATATTGGAAAGGATTAAGGGGAATGGATATAAAGCCGCTTTGCTGGATGAGGAAGCAGTTTGCTGTTTGGAGCAGTTGGAAGGGGCTTATTTTCTTGCAAAAAAAAGTGTGAAAGAGGGAAAGGAAATTTCAAAAAATATTGGAATTGAATTTTTGCTATGGCTTTCGGGAAGCGGGCATGTGGAAAATGCTATTGGAAAAGTGGGGGCAAAAAAGAAGGAAAATATGGTGTTTGTTTTGTTTGATGGAAGCGAGAAAGAGGCGGGAAGGAAGGCGGGGGAAATTGGATTAAAAGTAAATGGAAAAGTGGAAAAGGCGGGGGAGAAAAGAAAAGAGGAAATTAAAAAAATTATTGAAAAAATGGCAATTTCCAGGATAAGTTAAGCTCTTCTTTCTTTTGAAATATATCTGTAAATCATGTCCCTGTCAAGGGTAATGTCTAAGCCGAGCATTTTGTGGACAAATATTATGATGTCTATTGCTTTTTCGGTTTCTAATTTGCTTTTATTTATAATGTCTGCAATTGAGCGGGATTTGCCGATTAATTGGTAAATTAGAATTCCGTCCCTTCCGTACATTTTGTATACATTAAGCCCGTCATCCCCGTACCTGTGGCGCAATTCTGTGCGCGTTAATTGCTTGAATTGGATAAGGTTGTTTTTTCCTAATTCGCCGAGTATTATGTCCAAATCTGAAAGAGCAAGCCCGGATTCTATTGCAATCTGCACAAAATCCCTTTCCCCGTCAACATATTTCAAAAGCATATTGCCCACTTTTCCGAATTTTAAAGAAAGGATGGCAGATATTTGGGCTTTTTTAATAAATGAAATATTTGGGAGGATTACCGGCACATCCACAGGAATCATATCCGGCGGAAAATCTTCCCTTGCGCGGGGAATGTCAGAAACCGGCTTTGGCTCCACCATCGGCTCAAACCCTATTGGCTCTTCCTTTTGTTTGGAAGTGCGCATTCTGGAAGAAGGCATGGAAGGTCCGCGCGCTTTTCCAATTCTTGGGCGCGGAGGGGGGCGTGAAGAAGGCGGGGGTGCTTTGCCCGGCCTTTCCAATTTGATTATTCCTTTTTCGTTCATAAATTCAAGCATTTCAACAAGCTTTGTTTCAGACACTCCGGTTTCGTTGAGTATTTGCTCTGCAGTGCGCTCCCCGTCTATTAATGAATACACTTTCAATCCCACCTCCCCGTATTTTTCAAAAATTGTTTTTTCCATTGGGGAAAGGTTTTCTTTCGGGGGGGTGAGAGTTTCGGTTTCATCAATCATAACAGGGGATGGTTCTGCAAATTCTTCGCCCTCTCCGGAAGAGGGAGTGTCTTGCTTGCTTATCATGCCGTGTGTCAGCATAAAATCCAATATTTTGGAAAATTCGTCTGGATTGAGGGAAAGCGCCGCCTGCACCTGCACCGCGCGCTTGGCACCGTCAAAAGAATTGTAAATTCTTACAGCATTTGGGCCGAATGCCTTAAGCAGCCTGCTTTTGTTTTTAAATTTGTCAATAGGCTCCAGTTCATCTCTGGAATATACTGCGTTCCAATCCGACCAGCCCATATAAAACCCTAAAATAAGAGGTGCATAGCAACCTTTAAAAGACTTAGAATGGCACCGAGATAATATGGGGCTGGAAGATTTTCTTATCAGTACGGGAGTGGATGCCCTAATCAAGCTGGTGCACAGCAAAGGAAAAATAGAAATTAAGGATGCTGCAAGAGCTTTGAAAATGCCTGTTTCCACTATTGAAGATTGGGCGCGCACCCTGGAATCCGAAGGATTGGTTAAAATCCAATATCAATTGACTAAAGAATATTTGGTTTGGGCAGGCTTTGGAAAAGAAGAGTATGGGAAGAGGAGAGAGGATGTTGAGGTAAGGAAAGATGAAACTCTCCGGAAATTGGAAGGGCTGAAAAAGACGGTTGACCAGAATGTTGAGGAAATTTCTGATTTGGAACAGCAGTTTGAGGGTGTAAAGCAGAAAAACGAGCAGGAAATAGATCTGATTGCAGGGGATTATCGGGAAGCTTCGCAGCTCTTGATTCAGGCGCAGAATTCTATTGATTAAAAAAAGGTGAATTTGCAAAATCTTCTTTCAGAGCTTGAGAAAGCAAGAGTGGAATTGAATGCTTTTGAAAAAATTGTTAAAAAAAGCGAATCTTCAAAAAGCGGAGGGGGGAAGGATGCAAAGCAGCTTATGCAGGCCCTTGAAAGCGCATCCTCAAGGCTGGAGGGAAAAATACAAAAAGCTGCAAAAGATTTTGAACAAGTGACAATGAAGGTGGAGGCAATAAGAAACCAGCTTGATGAAGATAAGAGCGCGGCTGAAATTGAAAAAATGAGAAATGAGCTGGATGAAATTAAATTTGTGCGCACAGAGCTTTTGAAATCCGCAAAATCTTTGCTTGTGGAAGTAAAGGCAATGGGGGAGAAAACAGATGCAATAACCGGAAAGATTAGGGCTATTCAGCAGGCAAGAAATGTAAAAACAAGCCCCCAGATATTGAGAGAGGAAGTTGAAGAAATATATGGAAAAGCGGTGAGGGACAGCCAGGAAATAATGAATGAATTGCAGAATAATTTGATGGTTGTAAGAAAGCAGGTGCAGGATTATTCGCAGACGGCATACCAATACCAGAATATTAAGGCGCATTTAAACAGCATACAAACCCAGTATTCCAGGGAAAGCGGGGAGCTTGACAAAATGCTTACAGTGCTTGAGGAGGCGCAGGGCAGGTATATGCAAGATTTGCAGAAATCAAAAGAGTCGCTTGGAGGGCAGAAGGCAGAATATGATGAAATGGTTGGAAAAGCAAAAAGAATCGAGCTTGTGCTTGACAACATACATTCATTAAAAGCTGAAGGAAAGAAATTGTCCACAAAATTGAAAGGGTTGATGATGGAATCCCAGGTTGTGGATATGGCATACCCCGGAACCAAGAAAGGAATGAGTGCAAGGGCAGGAAGGGGAAGAAGGGAGGTTGACAGTGTATTGCCCCAAGAGCTTGTGCAGAAAATAAACCTTAGTGCGGAAGAGGAAAAAGCTTTTGACAAGAAGAGGCAGGAATTGCGCTGGCTTATTCACAAAATGTCAAAACAAGACAGAAGCCCGAGCGGGGCGTGAAATCATTCATTTTTTTCAAGAAGTCTGATTGACTCGGCTTTGTGAGTGTCTGCTCTTGTAAGATGGGGCTTAAGGTTCAACTCTGATGGGGGAATATTCTCATAATAATTTTTCTGCTTATGCAGAGCATTGAAATATTTTTCAGGATATTGTTTTACCAATTTCACTGCTTTAGTAAATATGCTTTCCTCTCCTGAAGTTCCGATTTTTGGCCTATTAAAACTAATGCGTTTTGTTTTCATAATTTAATTATGCAAATAAAGATTTATAAGTGCATTACGCATTATTTGCTAAACTATCACACTCTTGTTTTTCCAATCAAAACAAGCAATTCAGGAAATTGGGAAATGTTTATTACCGGCTTTTCAATTCTTTCTGTATCATCAATCAATCTTGGGCAGGCAGTTGTTATATAGGCATCAAATATATTGAAATCTTTTAATGAAATGAAATCAATTTCATTGCTTACCAAAATTTGCGCATTTTTTCCTAATTCCTTTAATTTCTTTTTTGCATTTTCCGCAATTTTCAAATTAAACTGCCCGGTTTTTGTGCTTAATATTATTCCTATTGTTTTTGCCTGGGAAGCTGCAATAAGCATTCCTTTTTCTTTTTTTCTTTTTTTCTCCAAATGTTCATTGATAAATTCGCTTCCTTTTGCATATGGATTTACTGCCAATATGGGTTTTTTCACATCTATTCCAAGGGGGTGGAATTTTCCTCCGCCAAAATATATTATTGCATCAACTTTATCTGCTAATTTTGATGCGGCATATGCATCGCACCCCAATACCTGGCCTTCCATTGATGCAAGCGCGCCTTTTTCTGTAAATATTTCATGCCCTGCATCTGTGAGGATTTTTTTCATTTCATTTAATTGGTGGATGTGTGAAACCGTTGTTACTAAAGCAAGCTTTTTGTAATTTTTTAATTTGGGAAGGGAATTTTTTAGTGCCTGCAAATTTGCATCTATTGGAAATAATTTGTATTCTATATTAATTTCTTTTTCATTTGTTTCTTGGAATTTGGAATGCCCGTAATGTATCAATTTTTGTGCACCTATTTTTTTTGCCTCATCAATTGCCAAATCGCACGCGCCCCAGCAGGGAGAAGAGGAAAGAAATATTTCATGCCCCTCTTTTTCATATTTCCCTGCTTCGGCTAAGGCATATTGCTTAAGCCCTTGGGGAAATTGCAGTAATATTTTCATAATAAAACCTGGAGGGTGTAGTTATGATATATGAAAATTTGAGTTTTTAACCGTTTTCTTTTCACAAAAAGGTCAAAAGCCAGCTTCCCAAAAGAAAGCTTGCAAGATTCATAATTATGGCAAGCAATAATGCTTTTAGCATGGAAATTTCACGGGAATTAAATGCGAAAATGACAAAAGCTTCAAATAAGATGGCAAACACTTCTGCATAAACCAAATAGCTGGCGTCGGTTATAAGCACTGGAAATAAGAACCATACTGCGGGGAGGGTTATCACATTTGCCCCAATTGCTGTTAATACCATCCTTCTTGAGAATTTTGTGAAAACCATGTAAACAAGCAAAATTGTGATTTCGATTATAAGGGTGATGAAAAGGCCTGCAACAAACAAAAGTATGAGACCGGAATAGGCAAGCAACCCTCCAAAATTCGGAAGCACATCAATATCATCAGGAAGTGAAGAATCCAGGTTAAATACGTCTATTCTTGTGCCTTTTTCCCCCACCAATATTTCGGAATCTGTTATGTAAAGAGGGTAGGTATAGCCTGAGGAAGGGCGGTAGAAAATATTGCTTTCGCGGGTGGTTCCGTTTGAGAAATTTATTTTTATTTTGTGATATTCAGAATATCCGTAAGACATGGAATTGCAGTTTGTTTGGTTGCATTCAAAATATTGGGGGCCCATTTCTTCCAGTGTGTGCGCATTGGTGCATTCCTCATCTTCGCATTCTATTAGTTCAGCATCAGCAATTGCCACTTCCTCGCTTGTATTAAATATTATATTGAAATCCATTGTCGGCTTCGGGCCGATGTCTGCAAATGCAAATGAAGAAACAAGCAGCAATAGCAATGCAAAATATGCTGTTTTCATGCTTGAGAAAAGGATTGGAGATATTTAAACGTTTCTGAATAGTTTAAAATTTCAATCCTCTTCTTGAGGAAATAAATGAAAGGAAAGAGGAAACACTATCCCAGCCGATTACTATCATGCCGAATAACGGGATGAGGTTGAGCGCATTGAATGCGGTTGGAAGCTGGAGAAGGGAGAAAAATACTGGAAGAAGCAGGAATATTATGAAAAAGAAAATCAATATAAGGAAATTTCTGATAACCCGCCTTCCTATCCTCTCCCCTCCGGGGCTTGAGCGCGTAAACACTGCCACAATAGCATCTGCAAGCAGCATAAGCTGCCTTCCTATTTGTATAAGGGTGGGCAGAAACACCAAAATAACCCCTCCAAGTATGAAATAAGATATATGCACCTGCCTGCCTAAAATTTCAAAGCTAAGGTCACTGAAAAACCTCATTAAAAGTATGAGAATTGAGCCTATTATTGCAAACCCTTTCATGCAATTCAAGGTAGAGAGAAATATCCTTCTTGCATCCATTATATACTGCCCCCGCCCTTCAAATTCAGAAACAAGCGCGCCGACATATTCCCGAAGCCGTGAAATATTGCGGAATACATAATGCTTTGAAAGCCTGCAGCATACTAGAAACCTGTAAAGCTTGTCCCGGTTTGCAAGCAGCAAAGAGGAAAATATTGTGGTGAGGAATATTATTGCCGCCAGAGTGGAAATCAAGTCAAATGCGAGCACAATGCCGGATGCTTCTTTTGCAATTAGGAGGGAAAATTCGCTTATTACAGCAAATGATGCGCCTGCCATGAGCGCCTGCCTGAAATCATAGCCAAGCAAATAGACAACAGACATTACTATGAAAAATGCGGACGCGGAAAAAACAATTGAAAGCAAAGATACCTGCAAAATGATTCCAAAAAGCGCAAGAGGGGATATAAAAAGCCCTATTGAAAGAAAGAAAAATGATGAAAAGGCGTAGGAGAAGGGAGACATGCTTTTTTCAACAGCTTTTTTTATCGGAAGCCCTGCAAGAATGCTTCCTGAAACAAAAGCCCCTATTGCAGGAGAAAGCCCTATTGCCGCCGAAAGAAATGCAAGCAAAAGGGTGAGGCCCAGGGAAAGGAGTATTACATACTCATCAGTCAGGTGTGCAACAAATCTTCTTAAAAGCCTGTCAAGCACTCCCAAAATTATAAGGTATACAAACCCCATTACAACAAGCGAAAAAAATATTGGCAAAAGAAACGAGCTGAGGGAAGGCAGGGCGCCCAAAGATTGGTGCTTTATTGATGAAACAACAGTAAGCACGGTTACTGCCACAATATCTTCAACTATTAATATGGATATGAGAAGCGGAACCTGCGAAGAGTCGACAAGCTTGTGATAGGTAAGCTGGCGCACGAAAATTGCGGTGGAAGAGAAAGAAAAGCATGCCCCAAGCAAAATAGCCTCGATATAAGTCAGCCCGAGAAGCAATCCCGCCTCATAGCCCACAACAAACAAAAGAAGCATTATTGCACTTGCAGCCATTACCGCCTTCACGCTTGAGCCGATGAGCTTGCTTATTGAAAATTGAAGCCCTATGGAAAAAAGCAGAAGGGCTGCGCCGAATTCTGCAAGCACTTCTATTGCCTCATTGTCGGAAATTATGCCAAGCACGTTGGGACCTATTATTGCGCCGACTGCCAAAAGCCCGATAACTGTGGGCTGCCTAAACCTTGCCGAAAGAAGCCCGCCTATTAATGCAAAAATCGAGAAAAGCCCGAAAGACAGGAAGAATTGGTCTATGAATTGCGACATACCAAATTACCTTTTTTATTTTCTTCCGCCTTGCCGGAAATTTCCTAATCATCAAATTCCAGCTTTTCCGGGGAGGATTTTTCCTCTAATTTTGAAAGCCGCTTTAGCAATACTTTCATTTCAGCAGAAGCAACAATCCTTCTGGTTCTTTCCACTGCATCCGGATTTACTGACATCGAAGTAACTCCGAATTGCACCAATTTTTCTGCAAATTCAGGGTAGACTGATGGCGCCTGGCCGCACAAAGAAACAGTTACTCCGTGTTTATTGCATGCGCGCACCACTGTTTCAATGGATTTTAATACTGCAATATTTCTTTCATCAAACCCTTCTGCCAAAGTGGAATTGTCCCTGTCTATTCCCAAAGTAAGCTGCGTCAAGTCATTGGAGCCGATAGACACTCCGTCAATTCCTTCTTTGCAAAATTCGTCTATTAATACAACAGTTGAAGGCACTTCAACCATCATCCATAATTTGAAATCCCTTGTGCGGTGTATTCCGTTTTCTTTTAGCATGTCTTTTATTGCCCTTATTTCGCCTATTCTGCGCACAAAAGGTATCATAAGCCACAAATTTTTCATCCCATATTCTTCCCTTACTCTTTTTAGCGCCTGCAATTCCATTGCAAACACTTCCGGCTCGTGTATATATCTTGCGCACCCCCGGTAGCCCATCATCGGGTTTGCCTCTTCAGGCTCAAATTCTTCCCCTCCTTCCAAATTTCTGTATTCATTTGTTTTGAAATCTGTTGCCCGGTATACTACAGGGCGGGGATAAAATGCATTTGCAAATATTCTTAATTTTCCAGCCAAAGCATCAATAAATTCCTGCTGCCTCCCTTCCTTGATTAATTTCCTTGGGTGGACTCCGATATCTGCAATCATAAATTCTGCGCGCAATAATCCTACCCCGTCACAGGGCATTTTAGACACTTTTTTAGCCAAATCCACTTCAGCCAAATTTACATATATTTTTGTGCCTGTGGGCACATAAGTTGCTCCTGCAAATCCAAGAGGCCCCTGAGAGCCATTTTCCTCTTTTGTTTCAGGCTCTGCAATATCTGCATCTCCATCATACACCCTGCCCATGACAGCATCAACAGTAATAAATTGCCCTTCCTCCAATACTTTGGTTGCTTTCCCGGTGCCTACTACACAAGGCACTCCTAATTCCCGGGATACAATTGCTGCATGGCATGTGATTCCCCCGGAATTTGTAACAATTGCCGCCGCTTTTTTCATTGCAGGCACAAAATCAGGGGTTGTCATTTCAGTTACCAATATTTCCCCTTTCTGCATTTTGCCCATTTCTTTTGAACTTGCCAAAAGCCTTACTTTTCCTTTCCCCACTCCCGGAGATGCTGCCAATCCAGATAATATTACTTCTGCCGAGCCTCCTGAAGGAGCAGCTTCTTCTGAAATTTCCGGCTCTTCTTCTTTTTCCCTTGAAAATGCAGCGCCTGACATAACATCTTCCACCTCCTCATCAACATCTTCAACATTCCCCTCGCCAACATCCTCAGCAGCCGAGAATTTGTTTTCAATCATTTTTGCATATTCCCCGCTTTTCACAGCTTGCAAAGATTTTCCGCTCAAAGTTGTAATAGGGCGGGATTGCACTATGTATAATTTATTGTCTTGCAATGCCCATTCCAAATCCTGCGGACTTTTATAATGGGCTTCTATTTTTGCGCATATTTTTGATAATTCAACTATTTGCAAATCTGTTAATTTCTGCTCTTCCATCTTATCTTCATCAACATCAATTTTCTCGTTTTTCTCCCTTACTTTCATCAAAGCCCAAGTTTGCTTTGCAACATCTTTTGTTTCTATGTCAAATGTGCCTTTTCTTACCAAATACCTGTCAGGGGTGACCGAGCCAGACACTACCACTTCCCCCAATCCATATGCGCTTTCTATTGATATCATGCCCAAATCCTGTGAAACAGGGTCTACTGTAAATGTTACTCCCGCAACTTCTGATTGAATCATTTCCTGCACAACCGCAGCCAATCCCACTTTCATATGCTCAAAATTGTTTTGCACCCTGTAATAAATCGCCCTCGGAGTAAAAAGAGAGGCCCAGCAGTCTTTTACTGCCTGCACCACTTCCGCATCCCCGCTTATATTTAGAAAAGTGGCTTGTTGCCCTGCAAAAGAAGCCTCGGGCAAATCTTCGGCAGTTGCAGATGAGCGCACTGCAACATATACTTCCTCGCCCCCTTTCTCTTCGCACATTTTTTTATAAGCATCAATTATATCGCTTCTTATATCATCAGGAATTTCCCCTGAAATAACTCTTGATTTTATAAGCTCGGCTGTTTTTGTCAATTTGTCAGAATCTTCAACATCCAAATTATCAAGCATCTCGTGCAAAAAAGGCTCAAAATCATTATGCTCTATAAATTTGAAATAAGCTCCTGCGGTGGTTACAAATCCGCCGGGTATGGGAAAATCGGCTGCAGCCATTTCCCCTAAATTCGCCCCCTTCCCCCCTACTTCCAAGAGGTTGGATTTGTTTATTTCTTTAAACCACATGATATTTTTCATAGAGCAAAACCCCCGCAAACATAACTGTATTCAGAAAGGAGGATAAAGTTTTTAATAAGATTTTACTCCCTCCTCCCGTGCCAAAACATGTGGTCTTTGTCAAATGGATGCAGAAGGAAGGTTTGCAATAGCAAGGAAGAAACCATTTAATAGCAGCAAAAGAATAGTAGGTTACCACACAAAAAACATCTAAAATGTGTGCTAACTTTTACGAGGTTGTTTTTAGGCATACATTTGAAGCTTGAAATGTGTGCTAACCATTAATAACCTTGCCTTCCAGATATGCGCATGCGGGTAAGAAGGAAAACAGTAAAGGGGAGGTTTTATTACTATCTCGAGGAAACACTCAGGCTTGAAAAGCCGGAAGTCTATTCCGTATTTTTGGGGAAAAAAATACCTGGAAAAAGAATGCTTGCCAAGCATAAGCAAAAACTTAGGGAAAAGATTTATTCTGATTTGCTGGGCAATGCCCAAAAAATATTCCTTGCAAAAGAGCAACTGATAGAGGCGGAAATGAAAAGGAGGCAGTTTAATGAAAAAACAAAAAAAATGGGCATAAGCAAAAGGGATGAAAAGGATGAAGTTGAAACTGTAAACTTTGTTTATACTACGCTCAGCACTGAAGGGATACTGATAACAAAGGCAGATGCAAATTTGGCATACAAAATTTCGCAAAAAAGTGTGCATTCTGTGCGCGAAGAAAGCCTCAAAGTTGCGCTTGACATGATAAAGGGCTTGAGGGAGGTAAAAGAAAGCAGGAAAGGAGTTTCCCTTGATTTTATAGAATACCTGCACAGAATTATAATGGCAGAATATAAGGAAAAAAATCCTGGAAAATACAGGATGAAACAGGCATATATTTACCTCAAAAGCTATGAAAAGGTTGAAGAAATCGGCTTCAGGCCTTCTGCACCCAAAAAAATAAAAAAAGAGCTTGAAAAGCTTGTTGAATGGTATAATTCAAGCATGGGAAAATTGAATGCAATAGAATTTGCGGCTTTGTTCCATCTGCGCTTTTACATGATACACCCGTTTGAGGACGGCAACAAAAGAATGTCAAGGCTTCTTCTCAACAAGGCTTTGCAGGATGCGGGCTATCCCATTTTGAATATATCAAAAAATACTGAGAAATATTTTGATGCGCTTGTAAAATCCGTTGAAAAAAAAGATGAAAAGCCGTTTGTTTTGTTTGTTTTTAATGAATTTTTGCAAAGCATGCGAAAATAACTATTTAAAACCCAACTTTTTTACTAATTCTTCATGTGAAATAGTTCGGCCTGCTTTGATGTCAGCCAACCCTTGCTTAATTGATTTGATAAATCCTTTTGAATATTTTCCCTCGTCGTCTTTGTACATATCAATGCCACACTCCATGCCAAAACATATGGTCTTTGTCAAATGGGTCTAAAAGAATAGTTTGAATTGTCTTAAATTTCGCATTTTCCAATTGATTTACAACTTCAATATATGTTTTTTTCGGCTTTTGGGTTACGTCTATAGATTGGCTTTTTATGGCAAAA
>JBDRNY010000057.1:0-25379 GCA_043810635.1 Microcaldota archaeon
GATTGCAATGCTTCTTATAATTTATATCCTGATAATTTTGCCGGCAATATCATTGGTGCTTTATCCGATTTACTTTTTTTTGATGCTCGCCCCTTTTGCATCAATTGTTTTGCTTGCATTTTATGAAGCAAGCGAGGGAATGCTGAAGTAGAATTTTTTATGCCATTCTCGTCAGTGTCGGTTGTATTAATTTTTTTTGAAATCAATTATATTTTTGAAATAAAGTTAGTCTTCCCTTGTAATTATGTATTTTGCAACTGCTTCCAGTTCTTTTCTTTCCTCATTTTCATCAAATATTTTCAATTCTGAAATTGCCTCTTCAACAAGAGTTTTTGCATATTCTTCCCCATATTTGAGGGAGTTGGTTGAGCGCATTTTTTCAATGCACCAATTTATCTGGGAAGGGGAATTTTTCGGGGCGGAAAGTATTTTTTTCATTTTTTTTGCATCAGAAGGGGAGAGCTTTGGAATACAGTCAAGAACCATCAGGGTGCGCTTGCCTTCCCTAATGTCCCCTCCGATTTCTTTTTTGTATTTTTTCTCTTCGCCTATTAAATTAAGCAAATCATCCTGCACCTGGAAAGCAAGCCCTATTTTATATCCGTAAGTTGCAAGCGAGGAGCATTGCTCAGGGGTGCCTCCGCCGAGAAGGGCGCCCACATTGCATGATGCTGAAATGAGGGAGGCGGTTTTTCCGCCGACCATTTGCATATAATCATCTTTGGTTATATTCCAATTATTGTTGTGGTGCCACGAAAGCTCTAATGCCTGGCCTTCAAGCACTGAAGTGAAAGAAGAGAGAAGTATTTTCTGTGCTTGGAGGGAGCGGGGGGAGTTTATTTCAAGGGCGGCTTTCCAAACCATCATAAAAAGCCCGTCTCCTGCGTTAAGGGCGAGGGGGATGCCGTGGGAAATGTGAAGACAGGGTTTTGCCCTCCTCATTTCAGAAGAGTCTTCAATATCATCGTGGATGAGGGTGAAATTATGGAATAATTCTATTGCTGCGGCAGCTGTAAGGGAGTCAGAATCTTTTCCGCCCACCATGCGGGAGCATGCAAGGCATAGGAGGGGGCGGAAGCGCTTTCCCCCGCGGGAAAGGAATTCATGTATAAGCCCGTAAACCTGCGGAGGCTTTTTGCTTTTGGGTATAATGCGCTCTAATTCCGCCTCTACAAGCTTTTTGCGGGAATGGAAATTTTTTAATTTCATAGAAAAATATTTGGATGCATATAAATAAAAGGAGTGGCGGGAAAAGGGCGGGCGAATTTTTAAATAGGGTGAATATTGGTGGGGGGAAAGCAGGATGTGTATTCGGGTGAAATAAATATTGGTGGAGGGGTATTCAAAACTGATATAAATTCCCCGAATGAGATATATATCAATGGATTTTAATGCAAAGCACATTTTTGCAGGGCTTTTTTTGGCATTAGTAGTTGCAGGCGCGGTAATGATAATTGCACCTGAAGCGGAAAAGGGGGAGGAAATTGATGGGGAAGCGGGAGCCTGGCTTTCGCTGAAAGAAGTGAAGGAAGCAAATTATGGAAAAAACAATGTTGTGTGGGTAAATATTGAGGGAAATGTTGATGGAAGGGCGCATATAATAGTGTATAACACTCCGCCCCCGAGAAAAATTGTTTTGCTGGAAGGAAAATGGGCAGGTGCAAATAATTTCAATGAATTTGGGGGGGTATTGCAAGAGAAGACAAGAGTGACGGGGTGGGGGTTTGAAACAAAAAATATTCAGGAATTGACTCCTGCGCAGGAAGGGAGGATGATAATTTTGCCTTCGGGTGCGTGGCCCTCGGAATTGGAAAGCGAGTGGGGGGAAAGGATTGGGGAAAACGATGTTTTGCTTTATATGGGCGTAAAGCAAAATATAAGCCTGGACAAATACGGGGGGGTGAGGGAAGGAAATGTTTTGAAAGAAGTGGTTGAGGGGGGAGAAGAAATTGGAAATGATATTGAGGAAACAGAATTTCAAGGAGTAAGGATATGGGTTGTTGGACATACATTAGATGAATTTGCAGATATTGAATTATTTGTTGACAATATTTTAATTGAAATGGAAAATTCTGGGGGGAGAGGGAAAGTAGGGGAGAATTGGCATGAAATTAAGGAAGGAATGAAAGATATTGTTTTTGTGAAGGGGGAAGGAACGGAAAAATGGATGAGGGTGAGTGTGAGGGGGGAGGAAGGAGAGTTGGTTAGGCTGTGGGATGTGAAAGCAGAGCAGAATTTGGGGGTGATAGAAGGGCCTGAAAGCGTGGTGCCTTCTGCACCAGCATCATTTCAAATAAGGATATGGCCGGATTATTTGCAAGAGGAAGAAATTGAATACAAAGCAGTGACATATTCTGGGGAGGGGGAAAAATTTTCAGAAATTGTGGTTGGTGGGGGAAGCATAGTTTCTGGAAAAGGAAGCGGGGGCAAAATTGCATGGGTAGGCTCGTTTGTGCAGTCGGAATGGCCGGGTACTGAATACGGAATTATAGAAATAGAAGACCAGTTTGGGCGGGTTTATGCGCGTGCTGTCGTGAAAATGCCGAAATATGAACTAATTGCGCCTGAAAAAGAAGGGTTTGAAAGAAAATATGTTATTTTGAAAGATGGGGATGGAATTAAGGAAACAAAAATTTTAATTAAAAAAGAAGGGGGGAAATGGGCAGAATTTATAGTGCATGGCGGGGTTGTGGTGGTTGCGTCGGAATGGGAAGAAGGGGAGAATAAAATTTATTTCAAATTAAAAGAAACTGTTTTAACGCACAGCTGGGTTGAATGGGAAGGGGGAAGGTGGCTGGTTTTTGCTGAGTGGGGGCTGCCCGGAATTTTGCTTGTAGGAATAGTATATCTTGTTTTGCGCCCGGGCAAAAAATCTGTTTTTAGAATAGTTGTTCCGGAATTTGTGCAATTAAAGCAGGGGCGGATAGAGGTAAGCAGGAAAGAATTATTGAGAATTGCAAAAAAAGCAATGCGTTCTTCTGAAATTATGGAAAAACTCCTGGAAATAAAAAAAGTTGGAAAAAATATTGCAATAAGCCAGGAAAGCCTTGAAAGCGCGCTTGGAATTTTGGTAAAAGAAGGAAAGCTTTTGCATTATGAAGAATATTATGCGCCCGCAAAAGGAAACAGTTTGGAGGGGTTGAGGGGGGCGGTGATGGCAATGCATTTGAAAGACGGGCTTATTGAAAGGGGAATTAGAATAATGCGGAAAAAAGAGAAGGGTGTTTTTAAGGATGGGAGGGGGAGGGAATGGATTGTTTGGAATAAGGGGAGATGGGGGAAATTGCTGAAGAAAAATGCAAAAATGCCGGATTTTATTGTTTTTGAAAATGAAAAGCAGATGCAAAAATTTGAAGAAGAGCTTTCTGAAAAAGGAGGAGTGGGGGCGGGCAGGGTGAAGCTGGCAAAAATAAATGACAAGCTTGTGCTTGCAACTATTGATAAGGTGGGGGAGGTTTGTATTGCAGGCAAATAATCGGTTTTTATAGTTTGGGGGAAGAGTTAGAATTATGGCAATGAGGCAATTTATACTCAAGAGAAAGCCTACTGACATTATTCTTTGTTTGAAAAATACTGAAAAAAAATGGTATCCTTCAAATATTGCAAAAGAGTCGGGCACTTCTTATGTTTATGTTACAAACTGGCTTGCCAAGCTGGAAAAGGCGGGTTGGGTAAAGTTTGAGAAAAAAGGGAGATTGAAGATGGTTGTGCTTAGCGAGCAGGGGGCAGATATTGCAAGCTTGCTGGATGAATTGGTAAAAAAAATGGAAGCGCATGAGAAAGAGCAGGAAAGGAAGGAAAAAAAGGAAGAAGAAGGCACGACAAAAGAGGTTGGAGGGAAAGAGAGTGGAATCGGCTTGCAAAAATAAATTTTTACACTACCCGCAATTCCACTGATTTTCGCACTGAATTCAAAAGATGAGTGTAATCCCTGTAATGGGAATTGGCGGTTGTAAATATTCTGTAGGTGCCGGAGGGAGTTTGGTTGTTTGCAGAAATGTTTACTGAAAGGGTCCGCCCTTTGCCTGCTTCAAGGTTTCCGAGGCGGAGCTCTTTTGTTTTGTGAAGCCCCATCTGGTCAAAGCCAAGGCTTTTTGGTATTTCCACCACAACCGAGCATATATGGTCTGAATTTGATATGTTTTTCAGGTTGATGACAAGCTCGCAGGAATTTTCGCTTCTTGCGCGCAATCTTACGGGGCGGAAAGAAGTGGATAATGTGAATGGAACAGCGCGGGAAGAGCCCCCTTTTTCTGAATCAGATTCTTTTGAGATTTTATCAACTATACTTTCTATAAAGCCCATATTAACACCAAAGCAAGTAAAGAAGCTGAATTTGATAAACATATCGTTGGTTATGTTTCTAGAAAATGTTGGTTTGCAACAGAGTGATTGTTTTAAAATTCAAATGTTAACCCGCTTCTGGCATATCTGAAAACAAATCCTTTGCCTTCGTCGGAGTGGGCTTTGCTCAGCACCCCGCATAAGGCAAAAAATTCCCATCGGTCGGAGCTTGCAGACAGCTTGGCTTCGACTCCTCTTGCAAACACAAATGGTTTCGCCCAGGGGTAGTAGTTTATTATCCCCGCAAGACGGGCGTGCAGAACTCCCTGTTCTGTCACTATTGCGGGTTTGAAATAGAAGCGCACCCCGTTGCCGCCCTGTGGCACTTCAAAAGCAATTGCACTTGCGCCAATATAAAGGGATTTTGCTGTCTCAAAAAAATATCCACCCTCAATTCCCCAACCGATGTTTTGGGATGAGTTGCGGACAAGCGCGAGATGGTATTTGCAGTTTTTGCCCAAATGCCCGAATTTCAGAAAAAATTCATCATGGAGAAGATTATCGCCAGCAATTGCGAAAATTCCAAACTCCATAAAATTTGATAGATAGTATGCGCCCGCCGATTTGCTGAACCTGCAGTCTACCCCGATGCCTGCAAGGGAACGGCTTTTATTTATGTCACGCTGCCAAAAGCAGGACAGACGGGCTTTTTCTTTCGGCGGCTCTGCAAGGACTTGGAATGAGGAAAAAGCCAGTTTGGCCGCAATCACTGCAGCAACAAGAAATTTTGCCGCCTTCCCTGCCTGTTTTTTGAGCATAAACACCAGCCATGTAGATTATTTTACCATCAGGGATTTCTCGGCCTGTGGATGCCTGTTTATACAACCTTATCCAGTAGGAGAAACGCCGCCAAATAATAAATACACTCCTGTTTTATTGCCTTACGCTGAAATTTCTCAGCCAGCCTAAATCGTTTCTGTAAAATGTGCGTATATCGTCTATTTTATTGGAAAGCATGAGCGGGCGCTCGAGGGAAAGCCCCCATGCAAGCACCGGGAATTTGTTGCAAATAGGCTCGCTTACTTCTGGGCGGAATATGCCCGCGCCCCCGAGCTCTATCCATTCCTTTCTTTTATTATGAAACACTTCAACTTCAAGCGAGGGTTCAGTATAAGGGAAATAAGAGGGGCGGAATCTTATTTTTTCAAATCCCAGTTTGGAATAAAATTGCTTTAAAGTGCCGAGAAGGTGGGGAAAGGTTGCATTTTCCCATGCGATTATGCCCTCTACCTGGAAAAATTCTGCCAAATGCTTGTAATCTGTTGCCTCATTTCGAAATACTTTTCCTACTGAAAAGAATTTTCTGGGGGGAGGGTTATTTGCATTTTCAAAAAGGGTGCGGGCGCTTACTGAAGTTGTGTGGGTGCGCAGCACCTGTTGGCAGGCGTCGGATTCACTCCATTCATATTCCCACCCTTTTTTATGTGCAGAAGAGACGCGGGATACTAAAGTTTTTTCCGGGAGGGATGTTTTTTCATTTAAATAAAATGTGTCTGCCAAATCACGGGCAGGATGGTCCTGGGGCTGGAATAAGGAATCAAAATTCCAAAAAGCAGAGTCTATAAGCGGGCCGTCCATCTGCTCAAAACCCATTTGCGCAAAAATATTGCATATATGCTCCCGGAGGCGGGAGATGGGATGTCTGCGGGCGGCGATTTTTTCCGAAAGGGGGGCAGAAATATTGTATTTTGCAAGCTTTTTGTTTTTCCATGAGCCTGAAAGAAGGGTTTTTCTATCGAGCGTGCCTATTAATTTTTCAGAAGGGAGGGAAGTGAGGGTGGAAGCGGTGGAAGCGCCTTTTTTAGTAAGTGTTAGAAGAGTATCCTGCACTTTTTCAGTTTTTTTAAGCAAGCCACGGTGCACAAATGAGGAAAGGGTTGAATTGTCAAGCGAGGAAAGCTGCTGGGGGTTGGGGGGAAAAAAGAAATACTGCCTTTTTTCAAATGCAATTTTTCCTTTTTCAGTAAGCTTTAGAATTTTGGATTGTATTTTTACCCATCCCTGCTTGAGGGCGTGCGGAAGCCCGAATTTTTTTTCATTTTCATTTAAAGAGGAAAGGGGGGCTTCGGACGGGGTTTTGGATGCAAGAGCTTTCAAAATTTTCACTTCAGGAAGCCCGCTTTTCTGGGCTTCTGAGCCTTCGGAAGTGTAGGAATAAAGGGTGGATATTTTGTTTTCTTTTTTTAACATGCCTTCGCCGGAAAGCTCTTCCACTGAAACGCGCAAAGTGTCTGGGGAAACCCTGAATTCTGCGGAAATAGTTAGAATTGTTGAGGATTTGGATGGTTTTGAAGAAAGGAATAATAGCAATTTTTTGTCTGCTTCGGAAAAATGCATAAAATCACTTTGATTCCAGGGAATGGAGCCAGATAAATGAGAGGAGTATTGAAAGGGTTGCCAATATATAGGCTATTCCTGCGTATGAAAAAAGAGTGTCAAATATTTTTTTCTGCAAATATGAAAAGAAACGGGTGATTTCCTCTTCAAGGGATTGCTCTATTTCATAAGACATGCCGAATTGGGAAAGGGTTTGGCCTGACCATACAAAATTCCGCATATTCCCGACATAATAATTGTTTCCTGTTTTTGAATCAAAGCGGAACAGCTCTTTTTCTGCTTCATCAAAATTGTCAGGCACTTTGCTGAAAGTGAGGCGGGTTGCCTCGTCAGGCACAGTTATTTCAATTGAAGTGCCTTGTGAAAGTATGATGTCGTCTGTTTTTGAGCGGTTGAATGCAAATACTTCGTTTCTTAGGGAGAATTTTGTTGTGCGGGGCTTGTACATATCCATATCCACAATGCCGGAAGATTGGTTGTTTATCGGGTAGACGTCATAATCAAGCACCAGAGTTGCATAACATGTTTGGGCGATATTATTGCAGCTGTCAACAGATTCTGAGCGCACCTGGAGCTCTGAAAGCTCGACATATGCCCTGCTTGCATGGGTGCGGAGGTCGGAGATGCCTGTGCGGTTTATCCATGTGGAAAGGTCGTTAAATACCCGGGATTGTTGGTAAAGGTTTATTGACTGCTCGCCGGTAATGAAAAGGCGGGCTTCTTCTACAGCATGCGCGGTTCCGTCGGGGTTGAGGGTAATGCTTATTGTTAAGGAGCGCAATTCGAATTCTGCATATAATGCGCAGAATAGCAGAACTAGTGTAAGGAATGTAATATTGGCTTTTCGCATATCTGAGGATAAGCTTTAGTAGCTTAAATATGTTTATGCGGAAAAGTGTGGCAAAAAATTAAAAATAGTCGAGTTTATATATAGGCAAAGGAAAATGGGTTTTTTGGTTGAATGTGATCCAATACCTTGGGCATTCGTCATTCAGGATTGCGCTAGGGGATACTGTCTGCATTATTAATCCAGTAATATCTGATAGGATAGGCGGGGAGAGAAGAATTGTGCCTTCTGCATTGAATTTGAGGGAAATAAAAAAATGTGATTTGATACTTTTAACAAGCGAGGCGCAGGACCATTGTGAACCTGCCACTGTTGAGGAGATTGTTGAAAAAACTTATGCGTCAGTAATCGCCCCAAAGCCCGCGCTTGCAAAAATAAATATAAGCGAGAAATTTAAGGTGGATGTAAGGGTGGGAGACAGGTTTTCAATAAAAGGAGTGGATGTTAGCATAAACAAAGCAGTGCACCCCCAGGCAGAATATCCTGTGGGTTATGGCATTAAGGGGGGAAAATGGAGAGTGTATCATGCAGGGGGGACATATTCATTTACAAACATGGCCTCGATAAAATGTGATGTTGCATTGCTCCCTATAGGGGGAACATATACTATGGACCCTTTTGCCGCAGCAAACGCATGCAAAGAAATAAGGCCGAAATATGTTGTGCCCATGAATTATGATACTGTGCCGAAAATAAGGCAGGATGTGTCTGAATTTACAAAAGATTTGCCATCATGCACAAAACCGCTTATATTAAAGCCAGGGGCAAGCGCAAGGCTGCCGGATTAGGCAACTGGGCGTATTAAAAGTTTTTGTGAAAAAATAGAGGAATATATGAGGTGTTTTAGATGATTACTGGCATTAGGATAGACAAGGTGGAAGCAAAAAGAGAGACAAAAACGAGGATGTTAAGGGGCTGGATGTAAATATTGGGATTGATGATGTTAAAGTGAACGGCCCTGAAGTAGAAATAAAATTTTCATATACTGCCACTTACCAAGAGGGAGTGGGCACCCTTAAAATGAATGGTGCGTTGCTTGCGCATGAAGAGGAAAAAAAGGCAAAAGAAATTGCAGATAACTGGAAGAAAGACAAGAAGCTGCCTGATGAATTCTCTGAAATGGTATTGAATGCAATTAATTTCACCTGCGGTACAAACGGAGTGCTTGTGGTAAGGCCGGTTAATCTTGCCCCGCCCATGATTCCGCCGAGGATTCAGCTGAAAAAAGGCGGCGCAACGGCTAAAAAATAAATTTTAATTTTTTTATTTTAATTCTAGTTTCATTCCGTCATAGGCTACTTCAGTATTTTTAAATATTTTTTTTGCCTGCTCGAGGAGTATTTTGGAATCTTTTGAGTATCTTCCCGAGAGATGGAAGAGGAGAAGTTTTTTTGCATTTGCTTTTTTTGCGCATTTTGCCCCGTCAGAAGGGGTGGAATGATATTTTTCTTTTGCAAGCAAATGCTTTTCATCGTCTAAAGTGCAGTCGTGGATGAGCAAATCTGAATTTTTTGCCGCATTTGTAATAGTTTTGCTGTACATAGTATCTCCGCTGTATGTGATTTTTTTGCCTTTTTGCAAATAAGTGACATCTTTTAATTTGATTGTTTTTTTGTTTATTTTTAATTTTCCCTCTTTTTGTATTTTGGAAAAAAGAGGGCCGTGTATTCCGAAATATTTCGCCTTTTCTTCATAAAAGCGATATTTGTCTTTTTCTTTTATTGCAAAGCCGAATGCGTTCATTCTTTTTCCGTGTGAAACTAGAAAACAAAACACTTCGTGGTTGTGGAGGGAGAAAATGGGTTTTGTTTTAGAGCAGTTTTTTTTGGAGATTTCGTGTATGTTGAATAAATCACGGTGGCCGAAGGAGTAAAGGACGCGGGCAGTGCCTGGGGGGCCGAATATTTGTATTGGAGTGGTGCGGCCTGAAAGGCGGAGGGTTTCGCCCAAGCCAAAAATGCCGAGGAAATGGTCGAGGTGGAGGTGGGAAATGAAAATTGCCTTTACCTTTGCATAGCTGACGCCGTGCTTCATCATCTGCCTTTGGGTGCCTTCCCCGCAATCTAATAATAAAACATCCCCGTTTATTTGCACAGCTATGGAAGGAAGGTTTCTTTCTTTTGTGGGCGCAGAGCCGCTGGAGCCGAGTATTGTGATGTTTAACATAAATAGAAATATGGGTGATGGGGTTAAAAAAATAGTTTATGGGGCAAAATGCCCCAAAACAAAAAACAATTTATTAAAAAGCTCTACGCATTTTTGAGCTTGGCTTCATAAACATAGCCGTCTTTGCCGACATAGTACATGTAGCCTTTTCTTTTTTGTATTTTTTCCTCGCCGATGCGCTTCTTTTTGCCTCTCTTGTTGTGCTTCATTGGAGCACGCCATACGTGGCCGTCTTTACCTACATAGTACAGATAGCCGTCTTCTCGTTTAATCTTTTCTGTTCCAACTTTTCTTCCCATTCGGAACACCTCCACTACGACGGGAATACGACGATAGAATTTATAAACCTATCCTCGAGGTGAAATCGAGGGGAGTGGAGGCTGACGATAGAATGGTGTGGGGTTAGGGGGAAATAAGTTAATTTTTGGATTTTTTTGAAATTTTTCGTTTTTTGCTTGTTTTGGTTTTGGAATTGTTTTTTACGGAATTAGGGGAAACTCCGAGGATGGCTGCAAGCTCGCCTTCATCAAACCTGTAAAAAGAGCGTATTGTTTCCCAATATTCTTCTTGCGGCTTGAGAAGGGATGCCTGAAGCTGAATTAGGGGGATGAAACAGCGGGCGGTGCGGGTGGTTGTGTGGGTGACGGGGGCGATTTTTTTTGCTGCTTCTTTATATATTGCGCGCCTTGATTTTGAAGTGCCCATTTTTCTGATATAAGAGGGAAATCCGTAGGGGATAAACATTGCGCGGACATGCTTTCTTTCTGAAGAGATGCCCCATACAAGAAGGTTGGAAGAATAGCGCAAATAGCCCCAATACTGCCTCCGCCTCACCCTGCCGTCAAATATATCTGAGCGGGAGAGGCGGTTGTACCCTCTTGCCAAATCATCAGGATTGGAAAGCTCGGCGGGCATGTTTTCTGAAACAAAAAGCTTGAGAGTGCCTCTTTGCATAAGAGGGCCCAAATCTGTGCCAAATGTGGATTGGTAATTGGGGGAGCGGAAGCATGCGCGGACGGTTTCAAAATGCTTTTTTGCCTGCTCCCGGAATGCTTCTGAATTATATGCCTGCAAATCATTTATTGCCGCGCGCAAATCCCCTTTTGAATTTGAGGCTATTTTTTTCAGCTGCTCGCTTGTTAGATTTAATTTTTCTTTTTTGCATATTATTGAAATAGTGTATAAAATGTCTGAATTGTTTATTGCTTTTAATTGCAACGGCTCGCAATAGGAGCGGAGAGAGGAAATGCTTCGGTCATACATGTCCTGGGCTGTGAGCATGAAAGGTTTTTTGCAATTTTTTATAAGGGAGGTTAATTTTGGAATAATGCCCCGGATTTTAGTTAAATGCCACTGGTCAATGTCTTCAACAACTATTAGTGAGGAAGTGGAAAAAAGAGAGGTGCCGGCAATAAGCTCGCTTGCCTGCTTTTCCCATCTTACAAAATTGTTTTTGCCTGGGGGGTGGAGGGGAAGCAAATTCCATTCAAGCTCTGTTGCAAGTGCGTGTGCAATGGCTGTTTTGCCGCATCCGGGAGGGCCGTATAATAGGAGGGGCTTGGTGGGTTTGTTTAATCCGTATTGGAGCGCCCATTGCTTTATTCTGAATTTGGCATCTTTATTGCCGGAGACGCCAGATAGGCTTTTTGGAGCATATTTTTCTGTAAGAAGCATGGCATAATATTGTGCATCAAGCTTTAAACTTGTTTTTGAGAAATAGGATGGGAGAGAATATTTATGTTTTTTGGAATTGTCGGCGCGCCAAATAAGGGGAAGAGCAGGTTTTTTTCTGCAATTACCGGCAATGAAGTGGGGGTTGCGGATTATCCGTTTACAACAATTGACCCGAATAAAGGAGTGGCATTTTTGAGGGTGGAATGCGCATGCAAAAAATTGGGCGTAAAGTGTGATGCGCGGGGAGGGCATTGCAAAAACAAAATGAGGGAAATTCCAGTGCAATTTTTGGATGTTGCAGGGCTGGTGCCGGGTGCGCATAAGGGAAAAGGGTTGGGAAACCAGTTTTTGGATGATTTGAGGGAAGCAGACGGGTTTGTGCATCTAATTGATGCGAGCGGAAAAACTGATTTGGAAGGAAAGGCAGCAGAGGATTTTCCTATAGAAGAGGAAATTGGATTTTTGAAAAAAGAAATGATAATGTGGATTTTGAAAATTTTGAAAAGAAATGGGGCAAAATTCAAGGGAAAAACTGTTGAAGAGATGGGGGAGGCGCTGTCCGGACTGGGGTATGATAAGAAAGTATTGGAAGAGGCGGTGGAAAAGGCAGGAATGGATAAAAAAAGAATTGATATTGACGGGGGAAGGCTTGAAGCGCTTGCTTGTGAGCTGTATAAAAACGGAAAGCCGATGGTTGTTGCGGCAAATAAGGCGGATTTGGAAGGAGTGGTGGAAAGGATAGAGAAGGCGGGGCTGGGGAAAGATGTTGTGCCTTGCTCTGCAGAATATGAATATTTGCTTACGAAAGCAAGGAAAAATGGATTGGTAGATTATGTGCCGGGAGCGGGAGAGTTTAAAGTAAGGGGGGGAGCGGATGAAAAGCAAAAGGCTGCGCTTGAAAAAGTGAAAAAATTTATTGAAAAAAATAAAGGCACGGGAGTGTATAGGGTTTTGGAAAAACTGGTTTTTGAAAAAATTAAGATGATTGTTGTTTATCCTGTGGAAGATGAAAATAAATATTCAGATAGTATGGGGAATGTGCTTCCGGACGCGTTGCTGATGCCGAAGGGGGCGGCAGTTATTGATTTGGCCAGAAAGGTGCATACAGAATTGGCAGATAAATTTATCGGGGCAATTGATGCCCGAACAAAAAGAAAGATTTCAAAAACACAGGAGCTGAAAGATGGGGATATAATTAAAATAATCTCCGGAAGATAGATAATGGAAGAGGTTGAATTTATGGAAGAAAAAAAAAGCAAGGGGAGCAGTATAGTGATGCTTGGTATTATTGTTTTGTTGGGGATAATGATTATTGGGGCGGGGTATTACTGGATGGGCCAGCCAAAGGAAGAAGTGCCTGAAGAGGAAGAGAAGCCTGATTTGCTGGAGCAGGCGGGAGCGGTTGTGATGCTTGAAGCTCATGAAAAAAGAAAAAATATCGGGGAGGAATATAGTATTGTATATGACGAGAAATTGATGAATGGAAATGAGGGAAGGATAAGGCTGGAAAGCAGGGAAGATGAGAAATATTTTGCAATAGAGCAATTGTTTAGCAAGCGCGAGGTTTATTGGGGGGAGGGAAAAACAATAATGTGTGAAAATGATATTAATGGGAATAAGAAATGCGCGGAAATTGGGGAAAACGGCTCTTTGAAAAATTATACTGTTGGTATTTTAGAAATATTTTTGGGTGTTGATGATGAAATCAATGAAAGAAATAAGGAGATGATAAATTCTGGGATGATAAAATTTATCGGGGGGCCGGAGGAAAAAGAAGTTGGGGGAAGGGTGTGCACAGGAATAATGTATCAGGTTGGGGATTTTGAGGTTAAGAGGTGTTATGATGATGAATTTGGGATTATTTTGAAGAGAGAAGAGTATCCGATAAATGATCCTGGAACGCAATATTTGGCAGAATATGAAAAATTTGAAGTTGGCGGGCTGGAAGATATTGCGAAATTGGAAGCAGATGTAAGTATTGGGGCGCTTGGGGCGCTTTTAATAGAAATGGATGAAATAGAAGCGCAGATAGTCGAATGTAAAATGAGCGGGGGGGAGGATAGCATTAACCAGTGTGTAATGGTTGCTGCAATAGATGGAAACAGTATTGAGATTTGCAGGGCGGCAACAAATGAAAGCGGCAAGGAAGAGTGTGTTATGAAATATGCATTAAGAAAAGAAGAGGGCTTGTTGTGCGGTAAAGCAGGGACATTAAGTGATGAATGCTATCTTAATTTTGCATATATTGGCAAGGATACAAGTTATTGTACCTTGATTACAAGCAAAGAAGTGAGAGATGAGTGTGAGAAGGCGGTTGAGGGGGGAACTTAGTTTTTTATTTTCTTTTAAACAAGAATAATAGCCTTAAAAGGGCTCGTAGCTCAGCATGGCCAGAGCGGTTGGCTCTTAAATTTCAAAATTTGGAGAAACCAATAGGTCGTGGGTTCAAATCCCACCGGGCCCATTTTTTCGAAATCGGGGCGCCTTGTCCACTATGGCAAGCTAAGGCCCAGAACGAAGCGAGGGGGGTATGACGGTGCTTACACCAACTATACCCACTAGATCCATTTTACAAAGTAAAGTGGGTGCCTTGCCTTTTTGGGCAAGTTGAAGCCTGAGTTGTTTAGATTATTTAGAGGGGAGAGCATGGATATTTGGGTTTTAAGATATGGGCATAGGAAGGTTAGAGATAATCGGGCCAGTGCCCATGTTGCACTTGTTGCCAGGGCATTTGGGGCAAAAGGAATTATTTTTTCAGGGGAAAAAGATGAGGAATTGGTTGGTAGGATAAAGAAGGTGGTGAGAGAGTGGGGCGGGGAATTTGAAGTGGGGTATGAAGAGGACTGGAAAAAGATAATGACAAGATTTAGGCAGGAGGGGGCTTGTTTTGTGCATTTGATAATGTATGGGGTGCCTATAGAGCAGGAAATAAGGAAAATAAGGGGGAAAGGAAAGAAGTGTTTGGTACTTGTTGGCTCGCAAAAAGTTAGGCCGGAAGTGTATAAAATGGCTGATTTTAATATTTCAATAACAAACCAACCCCATTCTGAAATTGCTGCCCTTGCAATTTTTTTGGACAGATGTTATGAGGGGAAGGAATTGAAAAAAGCAGGAGTGGGGAGAGTGTGTGGGAGTTAAACAGGGGAAAAGGGAGTAGAAGTTAGAGGGGGGAGTTGGGCGGGGGCAGGTATAATAATCCCAATAAACATAATTAGAAGTAGATTTTATGAAAAAAAAGAAAAACAAGAAAAAGGCAGGGCAGAAAAAAAGCCCGGGGAAGGCGAGGAAAACTACCAGTAAACGTGAGAGGAGTGTGAAAAAGAGGAAGAAGGCGAGTAAAAGTAAGGGGAGTGTGAAAATACAGCAGAAGGAGTGGAAGGGAATAAACAAACCTGAGAAAGTCAAAAAAAAGAAACAAGAAGGATTGATTAAAAAACAAAGAAAACGAGAGAGGATGAATGATATTTGGGTAAATTTGCTTCTTAGGGATCCGAGAGTTAGGAAATGGCTTGTTCAGATGGTGGGGGAGTATTCGATTCATGTTATACAAGAGTTTAACCAAGAGATGTCTGATGAGGAACTTGCAAAAAAATCAAATATTCGAGCTAGTGATGTAAGGGTTGTGCTTAATAGGCTGCATTCATCTGGGTTGGCTTCATATTCTAGGAGTAGGGACAGAAATAGTGGGTGGTATTCATATATTTGGAGGTTGGATAATAAGCATGCTAAAGAGCTTGCAGATGGGGTTGGAGAGATTATAAATGAGAAAGAGATGGGAGGTGTGGGTGAGGAAGCAGAATATTATTATTGCCCAAAAGAAGGAGTTGAGACAAGGGTGAGGTTTGAAGTTGCTTTGGAACAAAAGTTTAAGTGTATAAGTTGTGGGGGACCATTAAAATATCTTGAGCAAAAGAAAAAGCAGGGCTAATAAATCTTATTTGTAAAATAGATAGCAGTGGGATAGGGTAGTTTGGAGTACCCGCTGGGCTCATAATCTTATCCATTAGGATGAGAAACCCAGAGATCAGTGGTTCAAATCCACTTCCCACTATACTTTTTTTACTACAACATAAAATCTAAACATACGCCCCTTAGACTTCCACTATTCAAGTTGGGAAAGAAAAGTTGGGGGGTTTTGGGGTTAACGAGAAGGAGAGTTGGGAAAAGACCATAATAAACAAAAAAAGAAAACAGAAAAGTAATAGTTTTATATTGTATATGTAACTATAGTTACAATATGATACTATATTGCTTCGATTTAAAATCTAAGGATTTAGAGAGCTACAATACTCTCAAACGCCGCTTTTATTATCATTTATCAAAACTTAC
Source organism: Microcaldota archaeon (assembly GCA_043810635.1). Taxonomy (GTDB): domain Archaea; phylum Micrarchaeota; class Micrarchaeia; order Anstonellales; family Anstonellaceae; genus 1-14-0-10-45-29. Next base: position 15,698 of record JBDRNY010000057.1, read on the forward strand.
AAAAACCAACTTTCTTTGGAATACCAAATCTGTTCTTACAATTAACAATTCTCAGGAAGCAGAATTTGATTTGTTTTTTTCTAAATTTAAAAACAACATCCTTCTTTTCAAAGCCCATGTTTCTGAGATAGAACAAGTCTATTAGCCCAACCCAGCATCAATTTAACAAAAAAGAAAAAATAGTGGAATAATGGGGCCCCAAACCCATTTTCTTTTAACTTACCGAGCCACCAAATCCAGTCCTTCCTACTACAACAACATCTTCAATATTTTTCACAGAATTATACAAAACACTTCTTTCTCTTAACACCCTCTTTGCCTCATCCCTTGAAATATTGGATAATGGCTCCATAACAAGCCTGATTATTTTTCCTTGTTCCAAATCTATTAATACATCCTGCACCCGGCCCAAAAATTTTCCAGCGTCAGTATATATATCCATTCCATATACTCTTGAAATTTTCATACCCATAGTATCACCCTGGTCGCTTTTCTTCCAACACATTTATGATAATGTAATTTAAAATATTATCGTGCCTTATATCAAAACAAATCAAAAGGCGTTATTATGAAAAACCCAACACATCAGGTAGTTCTTACCTCAATTACATTGCTTACTTCAACATCCATCCTTTTTTCCAATAATTCTGTCGGTGCGGAATATCTTCAACAAGCTTTAAACGACCTCTGCTGCGACCTCCAGGGCCTTATCCCCGTCTCTGCAATGCTTTTGGTAGTTGCCGCCGCAGTAATATATTCAATAGGCCAAATGTTCGGCTCTGAAACCCGCGCCCGTGCAAACGTATGGGCAACTTCCTGCTTAACCGGCGCAGTAATTGGAATAATAATCTCTCAAGTCGCCCCCCACGTGCTCAGCATAATCGCCGGACCAGATGTCGTAATAACCTGCAGCTGCACCTAATTTTTTATTTCCCCCCCACCAAATACAATACATGCCCCAAACAAAGAAAGGCTACATATCTTTCATCTTTTTCCTCCTCCTCTCCCTCACCCTCCTCACCCCCCTCCTTTTCAATTCCATCCCACCCGCTTCAATTTCAACATCATATTCAATCCAAAAAACATTAAACCAACAAATTTCATTCAAACGCGCGCTTCCGGCCGCCTCGCAAAAAGCATTTGATGACATAAAGCCATTTCTTCAAACACTAGACAGCCCACAACAAACAAACTTGCCCATCACAAAAACCATTTCCACCATTCCAATATCAATTTCCAAACACCAACTCTCAACCCAAACCAAAAAAATAAAAGAAGAAATAATCCGCATTAAAATCCTAGATTCCTGGGCCAAACTTTCAAAAACATGGTCTTCAAAAACCAACACAAACATTTCTGTTTACTGCCTTCCCGCTCCAAACACCCCTCCCATCCACCCCCAAACTTTTTCACCCAGCACATTGCCAAACAAAAATTTTCTCCGGCTTTGGAATTCCTGCGCTTCCCAAATAAATTTTGACTACACTCAAAACAAAACAAATATAAAAATCGGCCCCCGCGTCGGCGTTGTCGCCTCCCACACTCCCACCAACACTTCTGTTGCAGGAGAAATACTTTCATTTGGGCTGAATTAAATGAAACAACAAATTAATTTAAAAAAAGCACAAGCAACATTTGAATTTCTCGCAAACTTCCTAATATTATTATTTATTCTCACAATTTTTTCTGCAGCCGCAACCAACCTCCTTTCTACTTCAACAAATTCAATCCAAACCATCCACGCCAAAAACCAGCTCTCAATTCTCTCCCTCAACCTCGGAATTCTTTATTCTTCCACAAACCAAACCACAATAAATTCCAACCCCCTCCCCCCCGACACCAAACTGCAGGAAAACCTTCTCTCTTTTCAACAAACAATTGTTTTTACCATAAATCCAGGTGTAAAAAAACATGCCCAAATTTCCTCAACACCCAACTAACCCATCCGCCCTTTCTGGCCATCTCTTCAGCATAGACCTTATCCTAACATTTATTTTTCTAACCTCCTTACTCCTCCCCCTAATGAACTATACTTCTCATCACATTCTGCTTTCAGACCATTATTCAAAAAACATAGAAAAAACCTCTGTATTGGTGCAGGAAGCAACCTTTCTCTACAATTATGGCGCAGCCCAGCACAACACAACCCAAACTTCAGACCCTCTTGCGCCAACCGAATTTACAATAATGGGATACCTCAGGCCCGACTTCGGCCCCACACACAATTCTCTTTCCTTTCAAAGAAGGTCAATGCTCGGCCTGACATCCCTCTCCTATCATCTCTCCCCCCCAAAAACATCCAACCCAAACCAAATTTGCATACTCCGCAAAATGCTGGATATAGAAAAAAACACCCAACATGTTTGGGTGTGCGGCTATTAGGTGTTTTTATGATGTGGGCAGAAGCACTTCTCTCTTCAACCCTTCTATTTTTTGCCCTTCTCCTCGCCTTCCAAGCCCCTCTCCCCACAAACCCAATAATCGATTTTTACCAATACCAATCTCTTGAAGACGATGCAGCAATATTTGTTGAAAAAAACCTTACAACTACTAAATGCACGCAATATTTCCAAAAAGATTCAAATTATTGCCATGCCTGCCTCTGGACAGAAAACCCAGAACAAAATATTTTTACAAATCCAAAAACCAACTACACTCCCCCCTCCTGCACCCCGCACCATTCCGCCCCCCAGAATTTGCTTACTGTTTCCCGCGGCACATTTAGGGAAGGAAAACTGCAGTTTTTTGTTATTTCAAAATTCAAAAAACAAAATTAGTCTATCCGCTGGCATAATACTTGCAAAGTTCTTCATCTTCATTTCTGTCAAGCAAGCTACAGGCATTCACATCTTTCAAATTTATTGCAACCTGTGATATGCACGGCTTTCTATACTCTTCAATTTCTATCAAACTGCACAAAATCAAATCATTATTTTCAACAGCAATTTTGTGCATACACCCCTCTTTGCTCAGCTTTTGCTCTAACATACACTCTTTTACACGCGAATCTTCAAACACATCAGTTTCAAATATTCTCTGCCCTTCTTTTTCCTCCTTCACAACAACTTCTTTCTGCGTATTCCTTTCCTCTATTTGCAGCTTTGTTGCTTCTGCCGGATTTATCGCACTTTCCAAACACCTTTCCCGCGCCTCTATTTCCCTTATTTCATAGCAAGTATATGGGTCCTGGTACCATACAGCCATATATTCCAAACAAGTATCTTTTTCATAACTATCTACAAACTGGTCGCATCTTCCCGCCGCTGCCGGCTTGATACAACCGCCAATAAACAATCCTGCAAAAACCAATCCAAAAACAATTATCATAATAAAATTTCTGTTTACCATATTCAACCTTCCCCCAACTCCATTAAAAAGCTTCACTTCTTGCCCCCAAGCAACCCAACAATCTCCTCTTTCAAACTCATTCTCTCTGTCTCACCTAATATAGAATCCGTAACAACAATCTTTCCCACACCCGCTCCCTTAATTTTTCCAATCGCCTCCCCCAAAAACAATCCATGCGTTGCCGCGCAATGCACTTTTTTTGCACCCATCTCAAAGCATTTTTTAGTTGCATTTACCATTGTCCCCCCGCCCGCAATCATATCATCAATCAATATAACTTCCTTTTCTTTAACATCAAAATATGCCTCCATTTCCACAACAGGGCGGAAGGCACTCTTTTCTTCTGCATACTCTCCCCTTCTCTTTTTCATAACCTTCCCGCATTTTCCAGCCATATGCTTTGCCCCCATATCCGGGCCTACAACAACCGCATCTTTGCTTGTTTTTTTCAAATATTGCACGAGCTTTTGCCCCACGCATTTATTTTCTATTTTCATTCCCTCAAATTCAAACTCCCCTTCTTTTTTCAAAAAATGGCAGTCCCACACAAACATTTTTTTTGCCCCGCCACACACAAGCATTTTCACAAGCATCCTCGCACTCTCAACTTCCCCCCCCAGCCACACTTTATCTGCCCGTGCATAAGGCAAATAAGGAATTATCAAAGAAATATTTTCTGCCCCGCTCTTTTTCACACCATATATTATCTGCATCAAAGCAATAATACTGTCATCAGGATTTGGATAAAGCCTGTGCAATATGCGCACATTATTCCCCCTAATTTCCTCCGCGTTTTCCAGCCTGCAATAATTCTCCCCATCTGGAAATTTTTTCAAAACAACATTTGGAGTTGCAAAATCCGCGCAATTTTGGGAAACAATCCCGACATCTCCCCCGCTTTTCTTACCCATGTCTTTCACACCCGTTCATATAATACCCCCCATCACTTTCTTTAACTCCTTTTTTCACATCCATCAATACAATATCTTTCTATCCCACTTTTCCTAACTCTATTTTCCCAATACAATATCTCCCTATTTTTATAATAATTTATGTGCCAGCCATCATCCGCAGCAAATCCCTTAACCCCGGCGCCAGCCCTATAATTGCAATAGCCAATAAAGCCATCCCCCTCATCCTTTCATCTTTTTCCTCCGAAAGCAGCCATACTGCAGCCCCTGCAAACAGCACTTTTACAGCAAAAAACAATCCAAAACCCAGCCCCGTAGCTTCCCCTATCCCCCTCGACAGCACATGCTGCTCAAAATAACCCGCTCCTTTTCCAGAGCCAAAAAAATCAATCGCAATCCATGTTGCCGCCCCGTCCAAAGCATGGCCAAAAACCGGCAGCCTTTTCTCCCTCCCCCTAAAGTTTACAAAATAAGAAACAGCAACAGTGGCAACCAATGCAACCCCCACCACCATGATTCCATATGCAAAGTATTGCATAAGCGGAAGCAAAACCAGCAGATTTATTATTGCAAACATTCCCCCCACGCCCGCAGCCCAAAATTTAATTTTTATTTTTCTTTCAATAATTACTGACAGCAAAAACAATATTGCAGTAACAACATACACTCCCGGGCTTACAGTAATTATTCCATAATCAAAAGCACCAGAACCTAGCACCATTCCATATATTGCGTTAATAATTCCATCAAAAAACCCGATTCCGCCCGCATTAGCAACATCACCAATATTTCCCGCAATTCCGTTCCCCCCGCTTGCCGCAGTCGCAATATATTTATTCATCATCACCCCGCTATCCACAGCATCAGTAATCACCCTCAAAGAAGAGCCAAAAACAGTCCAAACAATCGCGCCCGCCCAAAAGCTTTCATCTATTTTCACTTTTTTTATTTCAAAAATTTTCCAAATAACAAACAACACAACCAGTGCAATAATTGCATATGTAAAAGTATTCACTGTGTTATACCCCGTCTTTTCCCAAATAGGGGAAATAAAAAATTCCTGCACTATCCCTCCTACATCCATAAATTATACTGGGTAGGTGTTATCTATAAAAACCATACATGAGTCCTCCTCAATATGGCATGCAGACCATCTTATCACGGGAACCGCCTTAGCATGGACTGCCTCACATGCGGCTTGGGGCTAGGCACAACCTCATGCATCGGTTCCCACATCCATACTATAGCAATGCTTGAAAAGCCGTGGAAAACCATGCGCTATGAAGAGGAAAACATAATCGAGCTGGACGGGAAAAAATCCAGAATATTTTCAGAATATGTCGGCATTATCAGGCAGGTGGAAGCCCTGATGGCAAATCCGAAAATTTACGGCCACCCTGAAGACGACCAGTACAACAACAGAAAAAATCTGATAAAAGACTTTTATGAAACAATATTTCAAAACCCAGTGCAGGCAGCCCGGGTTTTGGAAGATTATTCCGAGCCCCAGCCAACACGCTCAGTATTTTTGAAAGGCCACCATGAATTTGCAGCATGGGTGAACGGAATTCTGGACGCTTACAAAAAAACAATGCTTTACCAGATTTCCTCCAAACACCTTGATCTAAGAAAAACATTCCTTTCAATACTCTCCCTTAAAACAATGCCTTACACCCAAGCCTACATAAAATCCATCCCGGAAAACACCCGGCTTGTGGAGGGCGGCACCTACTCCCTAAAACACGGGATAGAAGTCGATATATACAAAATACCAGGCAACGATTCTCTTCTTTATGTGCAAAAAAACCCAGCAATAGAAAATTTAAGCGACGAACTTTCCTCTATGCTAAAAGAAGCAGTGCTTGCCGAATTAAAACAAACCCGCGAAAATGTTGATTATACTACAATATTTGAAGAAAAGGTGCGGGAATTTCGCCAGCAATTTTTAGATGACGCACGGGCAAAATCCCTCCCCCTCACCCCTCCCACCGCATTTGCAATGGGCAGGGAAGCAGCCGCCTGGTCTGTAGGCCTCGGCTCCCCCATAGAAAACATTGCTTTAGACAGAAAAAACATAACCGATATTTACATAGACGCGCAAAGCGCGGCACTTTATGTTGAGCACCAGGAATTCGGGCTTTGCCATACATTATGGCAATATAACCGGGAAATGCTTGACAGAATGTTTAGAAATATAGTTGCAACCCAAAAAGGAACCCGCCGCTTTGACAAGGACAATCCGATAATTGATGTCGTACTAACCCGGCTTGCAATGAGGTGCCATCTTCAGCGCCCGCCCGCAACATTCGGGGATTTGCAGGCAGCCTTGAGAATAATGAAAGACGAGCCATTCACTTACCCGGAATATTTGAAATATAATTCCTTTACTCCGTTTTTTGCGGGCTATGATGATGTACTGGTAGGGCTCGGCTGCTCCGAGGCAGTGCTTGGATTAAAAGGGGTCGGAAAAACAGCATTTACTGAAGCAAAAATAGCAGCAATCGGCCTCAAGCGCAGAATTCTCCCGATACAGGATATTGAAGAAATCCCTGTGCGTGCATACAGAAAAAGAGGGTTTCATATCGGTGCAGTGCGCGTGATTTCTTCAGACAGGGATGACGTCCCCTCCTCCTCAAGCGAGCTGGATTTGGTTTCAATGACAAATGCCGCCCTTAGGATGGGGGATGCGTGCGTTATAATAAACGAAATACGCTGGCGCACCGCAATTCAGGGAGTAATAAACATGCTCAACACCCAGCCCGGAATATTTCTGCTTTACAATTTGCATGCCCAATCCTTGAAAGACATACAAGACAGGCTTGAATTGGTATTTGGAATGCCCGCAGCATCAATGTATTCAACAGACCGATATTCATTTTTGAAAAAAATACGTTTCGGGAGAAAGAGCAGAATGTTCCGTTTGCTCGGTTCGCAGTTTGAATCAGATATGGGAAAAAGGCAGTTTGTGCCTGTATTTACTCTTGAAAGAGGAAATGATATTTCCTCCACAAATTTAATATGCAATTTCTGCTCTTTGCCCGAAGCAAGTTCAAAACAATTATATAATATTGATTTAGGCGAAATATCCAAAAAATTAAAATTAAAATTCACCCCTCCTGCATTGAAAAGAAGGTGCGAGGAAACCGGCCTCCCCCCTGAAGATTATGTTATGGAGGCATTTTACAAAGGAAAATTATATGATTTGATTTACCGCGCCTCCATCGAGCACAGCGAGCCATTGCTTATTGAAATAGATTTTGTATTAAAATGCCTTGCAGCGGCAAACAACATCCTTCATAAATACGCCGGCGAAACCCCTGACTGGGCAAAATATGACAAATTAATGTGTGAAAAATTCAATGAAATATTGCAAAAAGAGATTTCAGATTTGGAAACAACTGCAATAGAAACAGGCCAAAGGCCTGCATCTCAAAAACAAAAATCATCTGTTTACCCCCAAAAAACAACCCAATTAAAAAAACAACCCCGTCCGCAGGAAACAACCCAAATACAAAAACCAAAACCTTCGATTCTTCCGCAAACCGAAATCCCCTTCCCCCCAATACAAGAAAATCAATCAATTCCAACCCCGCCCCCCTCACAACCAAAAATAAAAATTCCCATCCCCCCAACCCCTAAAACAAAACAACCACAAACCAGCTCAATGCCTTCCCGCCCACAAACAAAACCTTACCGCCCTTCCACCCAAACAAAAAGTTCTTCCTCCCGCGCCCAAACACCACCACCGCTTCCACCCCAAAAAACACAACCAAAATTGCCCCCACAACCACCTACCAAATCAAAAACAACTTCCCTTCCATTCACAATCCAAACATCCAAACAAGTGGAAGAAAAAACAAAATTAAAAAAACAAAAAAAGAAACCAACTTCTTCAGAACCAGTCTCCCCCAACGACACTCCGGATTTTACAATGGAGTTTGAGCCGGAAGACTAATCAATACCCTAAAATACTTCTCCCCTACAAACTTATTTCATATGGGATTAGCAGACAAACTAAAAGAATTGGAAGAAGAGCTTGCGCGCACCCAAAAAAACAAAGCTACAGAATTCCACATAGGAATTCTAAAATCCAAAATTGCAAAAATGAAAAAAGACCTCTCCACGCCAAAGAAAACCGGCAAGCGCACCGGAGGGTTTGAAGTAAAAAAATCAGGAGACTCCTCAGTTGTATTTATCGGCCTTCCTTCCACAGGCAAATCCACCCTCCTTAACACACTCACTGGCGCAAAAAACAAAACAGCTTCCTATGCATTCACCACCCTTGGCTGCATTCCGGCAGATTTGCATTACAAGGGAGCCCGCATACAGCTTCTTGATTTGCCGGGAATAATTTCAGGTGCAAAAGTAGGCAGCGGAAGAGGAAAAGAAATTTTGGCGGTTGCAAGAAACGCAGACTTAATTTTGCTGGTATTGGATGTGTTTGACCCGTTTTATAGGGACAAGCTGATAGCCGAGCTTGAGGGAATAGGAATACGTGTTGACAAAAAACCCCCTCACATTTTCATCCAGCAAACATTGCGCGGAGGATTAGACATCAATTACACAATAAAGCCAACCCACCTGAACAACAGGATAATAACCGGCATTTTGCACGAATACGGAATTCACAACGGAAATGTTACAATAAGGCAAAATGCAACAGTTGATGAATTTATTGATGTTATTGTTGGAAACAGGAAATACATCCCTTCCCTTGCAACAATAAGCAAAATAGATTTGGTAAAGTCTTCTTTTCTAAAAAACATAAATTATGAATTTTGCGCAGTAAGCGGGGAAACCGGCGAAGGGGCGGACAGGTTAAAAGAAGAAATATATCAAAAACTCCGATTAATACGCATTTTTACAAAAAGAAAAGGTGAAAAAGCAGATGATGCGCCCCTTATGCTCCGCACCGGCTCCACACTTGCAGACGCCTGCAACAAGCTCCACCGGGAATTATTGGTATTATTCAAATATGCGCAGGTATGGGGCCCATCCGCAAAATTCCCGGGCCAAAAAGTAGGCTTATCCCACAAATTAAAAGACGGGGATACAATTCAGATATACAAGCGCTAATTTTGTTATATTTGTAACATCAACTATATATTTAAGAAAAAACAACTTTTTTATTGGTGAATTGATATGCAAGTCAAAAGAATAATTGATAACTCAGAACCTAATGGAAACCCAACTGCCGCATACAACAACAGATTGCGCCAGCTTCTTGGCCCTTTGGGCAGGAATTCGCTCAATTTTAGCCAGAGCATAAGCGTAAACAAAATAGACAATCAATCCTTTCCCCGCATTTTGGAGAATAATGTTGTGACACGGGAAATAGTCCCCAGAAACATTAGATAACCCTCGTCAATCCAAACCCATAACTTTTTTTACTTTCCTTAATCAAAAACCTGAAAAATCCCCCC
>JBDRNY010000058.1:0-24554 GCA_043810635.1 Microcaldota archaeon
GGTAAAGGCAGCCGGTGTTGCATTCTTCAATGCCGTCATTATATCTTGTTATTATATGGGTGCCATAATTTGGCGAGGGGAAGGCGCCATCCTTTCCGTTGTCATGCTGCTCTTGGTAATAGTTTCTGACAAATATTACAAAATTGTCCCCGTCTGTTTGCGGGTCATAGCTTTCCATTTCTGAAATTGGCATTTTCATTCCAAGATAAGACCTGTCAAGAGCAAGCCAGGCAGCAAACCATTCTATTTCATCTTCTTGTATTTGCTCTGAAATATATGAATTTGAAGAGCGCAGGTTGCGGATTATTGGAAGGGCGCTGTTATATGCAGAATTAAATGCATGTGAGCCGCAGCATGCAGAATGATATGGGTCGAATGGGTTGTAGGCAGCGCCTCCGCAATCGCGTGTAAATGCAGAAACATGGCCGGGAGCATCAAGGCATTGCATAACTCCAAGCCCGCATGCAAATACAGAAGTGCCGTCAATTCCCCTGTCTGCAAGCACTTCAGTAATATCATCAAAAGTGCAGTAGGAAGAGGGGGAAGCGGTCAGCACATTGTTTGGCTTGTCTCCCCGGTCCCAGCAAGTGCCGACCGGAGAGAGGGGAGCAATTTTGCATGCAGGCGCGTCAGGGCCAGATGCTTCAATATCGCCTGGTGTGCCAAGTGTGCTTTCACTCTGTGCAAGGGAGCGCATAAATATCGGGTCAAGCTCTTCTTGCAAAAATGCATCATCCATTTGCGGGTATTGATAGCATGCATCTCCATCAAATGAAGCTTGGGTTGCTTCGCAAAATTCTATTGGCATGGGAGTGTCAAACATGCATGCCCCGCATTGCAATTTTGCTATTTCTTCTAATACATCTTCATCTTTTGGAGGGGAGAGGCCGTATTGCGCGACTGTGGGGGAGTTGGAATAAGAGGAGCGGGTGCGCATTTTTATGGCAGGGAAAAGGGGGCAGGTTATTCCCCTGCCATTGGATGAAAATATTAGAGGCTGTTGGGTGTCGTCAATTAAAGGCATGTCATAAATATCCACTTCATCATCATCCTGAATTGCACAAAAGCGCTTATAGCCCGGGCCGTTGGGGGAAAGAAATTGCTTTTCTTCTTCATCATCATCAACTATTATAGATACATTTATGTAAATATTGTCAGGGTCGTCGCGGGAGTCAATTATATCCCGTTCGGAAATGGAATCTAATGAAGGGGTGTCAGAAGAGGCTGTGAAAAGCGGGCCGCGGTTGGTATAATAAAATTGGGTGTTGGAAAACCAGTAGAAAGTGGAGGAATTTTTTAATTGCCCGTCAGCTTTTCTAAAGCCGAATTGGCAGCCTGTTTCATTTATTGTTACAAACCCTTCATCCAAATAAGCGAGGTAGGTGTGGTTGGAAGTTTCAAAATATTTTTGATTTTCTGAAGAGTAAAGAAGTTTTTTTATGTGAAGGGAAATGTCCGGAGGGTTGGAAGAGGAAATTGTTTGGTCGTTTTTTATAATATCAAGGGAGGAGGAGGAAGTTATAAATAAAGTTTTTTGGCTGGTGCATGGAAGCGGGAGGGAAGAAAAGGAATCTAAGAATTTGTATGGGGCATAGCCGATTACCCCTGAAGCAACAAAGCCGTCTATGTGGCGCATCAAATAATTGTTTGCATCTGAAACATCATTTTCTGTGAAAGAGCAGCCGTTAGTAAGGGTGGGGCCGGCTGACATTCCAATAGCATACCATACTGAAGGGGTGCGATAGCTTTTCAATATTTGGCGGGAATAAGCGAGATGGCGCGTAATATCTGTCATTGGATTGCAGGATTTCATTTCATTGTTATTGTTTGCAATAAATCCTATTCCGATTAAATCTATTTTATCACCATAAGAAGTGAAAGCGCTTGCACTAGGGCGGGAATTGTAGTCTGAGGAGGAGGGGTAGAGGGGTTTGCAATCAAATGGGTCTTCTGGAGGAGGGTCAATAAGGGTTTTGTAAGAGAGGAAATAATCTATTGGACACATATCAGGCAAGCCTGAAGAGTTGAATGTTGGCTTAAATGCTAATACAACCAAGCATTTCGGGCATTGGGTTTTTATTGTATTTATTTGAGATTCTATTTTTTGCATTAGTTGCATATTAAATGTGGGGTTGCCTTTGTCATCATAATTATATGGGTCGATTAGTGCTTCTGTTGTTACCATTATAGGGCCGTCTATATCATCATTTGGCTTGTTGAATGAAGAAAGCATATTAGAATAAGAGGGGTGGTTGATTTTTTTTCCATTAGAATACCATACAACTATCGGCATCTGGTTTTTGGCAAGGTGGCACATTAAAGTTTTTGGCTTTGGGAAGGTGGGAGCTTCTCCTTCTTTTTTTGGATATGCCCATATTACAGGCATTGTCAATCTTCCCTGCGAATAGCGCTGTGCAAGGGAAAATTCTGCTGAAGAAGTGCCCTGGCCTATCATAAAAAAGCGGGGGGCGCAGGAATAATCTTCACCTTCTATTTTGCAATCCCCCCATACTCCTTTTTTTTCATCAAAATACTTTATTGTATCTTCATATACTGTTTTGTTGCATGGAAGAAATGTGCATTCGGAGCCGACTAATGCGTTTTCTATTAATTTTGAATCAAATGGATTTAATTTAAATAATGCGCGCTCGGCTACTGATATGTCTTCCTGAGTGCAAACCATGCAACTGCAAGGGGTGTCGCCCGGCAAAGGGCCTTCTATTTTGTTTATGTATTCATCAACATTAAAATCAATTGTGGAATTTAATTTGTCTTCATCATCAATATTGGAAATACATCCTAAGGAGAATAGGAGGGAGAGGAGGATAAATGAAGAAGCGAGAATTGATGCTTGTTTCATAAATCGGATTTTGGTGCGGGAATTTATTAATATATAGTGGGGATGGGGATGGAGTAGGCGGGTTTTGGTATTGGAAATTATGGGTATGGGGGAGGAATTAGTAATATTTTATTGAATAGCCCTGCTCTGCATTTCTTTTTCCCATTTTTGCTGTCCAGTGTTTGACAAGGTGCTTGGAAGCATTGTATAATTGCTCGTGCCCGGGATGGATGGGGTAGTTGCGCGAAATTCTTTCTTTTTCTTTAACAAGCGAATTTATTTGCTGGCCTAATTTTTCATCTGCAATAAATTTGAATGAAAGGGATTTGATTTGCTTATTAATGTCTTTTATTTGCTTGTCATATTCACCCATCTGCTCTATTGTATATTGCCCGCTTTTTGTACTGTCGCGCAAGCAGAAGGGGCATAATGTGCCTCTTTCGTGCTGTATTCCGTGGTTGGGGCACATTACACTGTTGTAAAATTGGTTGTAATTTCCTATCGGAACCGTGCCTCCGAATGATGCGGCAGCCATTGCCCAATTTTTGGCATTTTGCAATGCCTGCTTTGGCTTTCGTTTAAGGAAGGATGATGCTTTTTCACTGTCAATCATTTGCTGGGTGCGGCAGAATGGGCAGGCACCGCCAACCGGGAGGATTAGGCTGTGGGTGGGGCAGGTGTAAGTGTTTTGCTTTGCCATTCCTGCACCGCTTCTTGCCTGCTGCATTTGCATTTCCTGCGCTCTTTCTGCATCTGTAATCGGGCCGATATCTTTTTGTTTTGGAAATTCTGCAGTCCAGGTTTGCTTTCTTCCCCAGCTGGATTTTTTCAATATTTGGTAAGCGGTAACATAGAGGGGGGCGAGAGGGAAAATATAAGGGGAGTTGGCATACTGGTACATGTGCCTCTCCATTTCAACATTTGCAAATTGCAAAAGAAGGGGCATTTCCCTTCTATAAACATCACGCAATGCTTCTGAAGCAAGGTGCCTTCCCCCGCCTGTTTTGCTTAAATAAAGGTCGATTACATCTCTTTTTCCTTCAGCTTTTGCATCAAGCAATACATCAGGGCGCTCGGGGCGGAGGCGGGCATTTAAATCATGGATAGCACTGCGCTGCTGCACATCACTTTCTTGGAGCGGGCGGTCAAGTATTGAAGACATGAAGGGGTAGAGCTGCCACTTGCCTTCATGGCCTGGTTCTGAAAATATTATGCCGGGGTAAACTGCCTTGCTGATGTTTTTGTGCCACGGAGTTGCCATTTCCTGCTGCCTGTGCGCGCCGCCGATTGTATTTATGTCATAGCCAGAGCGGTTTTCTACAGCATAATATCCTTGCCTAAAGAAATCCCGCACAATCGGTATTTTCCATGCTTTTCTTGTGGCATTAAATACATCATCTATTTCTTTTATTTGGGATTTGAGCATGCTTATTTCAGCAGCATCAGTGGAAGTTGAAATATAGGAAGAGAGCTGGGATTTTATTGCATTTGCCTCCAATTTTGCATATGATTCATATCTTTTTGTCCATAACTGGAATTCTTCGCGGAAACTAAGGCCTATTTTTCTTCTTCTTATTTCGGCAGAGGCGGGCTGGCCTGCACCAAATCCGCGGAGTTGGTATTTCCAATTGTCAACAGAATATGACTCGCCTGATTCCGGGGGTTTTAGGCTGAGGGGGTAAATTCCGCGCGAGCCGACCATGCTGTGCTCTTCTTTAAATGACCAGCCAAATTCGTCTTTATATTTTGTGCGCACAAGCGGGCGTGTAAAAATTCTGGTAAGCCAGTCAAATCCCTGCGTTGGCTTAAATATGCTTTGCACTGCTTCTGCAATAGATTGTTCGTGGTGGGAGTGGGCAAGGGGGGAGCGGTGGCCGTATTCAGGGTCTATGTGATATACTGAAGAATAGCCCACCATTCTTGTAAAAAAGGGGCGGAGGTGCTGTGCATATGCTGCAGCATACCAATAAGAGGGGCGGGCGAGGTAATTGAGAAGGCGGTGGCCGGGGAGGAGATGGAAGCCTGCCCACATTTGCGGATGTTCCCCTACAAACTGACCGGTTTGATAGCCGGACATTATGGCAGGGTCGAGCCCGTATGCTGAACCATAGGTAATTCTCGGGTCTCTCATTGAAGTATTCTCGGCAACATAGAAAAACGGAATATACATATTGCCCATTTTTTTCATATCCCTGTCAGTCTTGCCATATAATTTTTGGGTGCGGATGGCATCTGCTTCCAATCTTTTTATTTCCGCTTGTTGGTGGGGAATTTCCATATTTCTTAATTCCTGGATGCGGGTTTTTTGTTCTGTGGAGAGGGAGGTGTTTTGCATAAGGGAAAGAAGGTCTGAGCGGAGGGAGCCGAGCTGTTTTTTTGCATCGCGCGAAGCTTTTACTTCATCTTGCCAAAAATGCCCAGCCTCCCAATCTCTGTGAAATGTTTCAAGCACAATTCTTGCATAAGTTTGGGTTGCATGCCATTCCCTCATTCTCCAGCTGGTTTCCTGGATGCCTCCAAACACTGCGCGCTCCAGAAATTCTGTTGTTTTTCTTAACATGCGCGCAGGGAGGGGGCGGGAAGGGTCGTCTGCAAGCGTGGAGCGGGGCACCAGCTTCATGCGCTCGCCAAGTGTTTTTTCAAGGGTGGAAATGTTTTCAAAAATTTGCTTGCGAGTGAGCGGGGATTCTTTGCCTAATTTTGCAGAGGCCAAATCATCATAATAGCTTTTCATCTGGTTCATCATGTTGTGGGTTTTGCTGTCTCCGGGAAGGCCCGCCCCCCAGGTGCCGTCAGCTTTTTTGAACATAAATGAAGCGTTGATAAATCTTTCTGCATAATCCGAGCCTGTGAAATGCACAACAGAATAATCATAAGCAAGGCGGCCGTCAACAGGGCTTTGCCTAAGCTTTGCGCCAATAACATTTCCATGAATATCAAATTCAAATCCGGAAGGCAGGGGGGTTATTACATGGTTGGCATCAATGCTCCATACCCCTTTTTTCACATCCCCGTAAGTAACCCCTCTCTTTTTCCATGCTTCATAGCCTTCTGCATCCCATTTGTGATTGTCGCCCATATAATAGGGAAGAAGGGCTTTCAGGGAGTGGTACATCATCTGGTTTCTTTTTATCATTATGTCGTAGTTTCGGAAGAGGTTTTCATATCCCCTGTCAAATTCATATGAAAAGAGGAGGCGGAGCATGATAATTTTGTTTTTTTCTGTTTCTGTTGTAAATTCGCTTTGCACAGGGTAGAAAGAAGTGAGGAAATTTCTGGCTGCCCATTCCCCTCTCTTGTAATATTCCAAATCTCCGCGTATTTTTGAAATGTCAATTGATTTCATAAGCTGTTCAAGCCAATCTTTGCTTAATCTTCCTTTTTCAAGGGGAGGAATAGCTGTATCGAGCTTTTCTTCAAGAATTTTTCTGCCCATCAAATAGTCGAAGAGGCGCTTTTTCATAATTTCCGCTTCCATGTAATGGGTGATGCTTTGCAAGCGTTCGGCATCTGTCGGGGCAAAAATAATTCCGTCTTTTATTTTTTTGTTAACAACCCTGCCGAATATTTCAGCCAAATCATGGCCAAGCATGACAAGCGGAAGCTTCCCTGTCTTCTCCATTTGGTTTTTTGCATTGTTAATGTCAAGCATTTTTACAAGCTCGTTGTAGCGCTTGTAAACATCTTCAGGGTGGATGCGCTTTGCCGCTTCTGCAGTAAGGTCTGGGTAGCGGCCGTCCGAAGTGCTTACTCCGTCTGCGAGTATCAATTCATGCACTTTTCGCACATAAGCAACCGCATTATCAAGCAATTTTTCCATTTCTGCTTTGCTAAGCTTTTCCCCGTAATGGTCATAAATTTCCAGATTGTTTTGGCGTATGTAATTTGCAATTGCTTTTGCAAATTCCTCGTTTATGAAATAATGCTTGTATTCTTTGTCCAATTTTCCGGATTTAATTTGATCTTCTGCCTCTCTTTTTATTTTTTCAAGCAAAGAAAGCACTTTTTGCATGTGCTTGCTGTCTATATCAAAATTAAGCTTGCCGTCTTTTGCTTCTTTTCTTTTCAATACAGCCGCAAGCACCAATTTTCGCAAATATTCGTCGGCAACTGCCCTCCCGAGTATGTAGGTTTCCTGGCGCATTCTTTCCACAATATGGGGCAAATCCCCCAATTTTTTGTTGTCAAGAATATGCCTCCTGACAAAAGGATGGTCTTTTCTTAAAATTCCGAGTGAGCGTGCGGTTTCGGCTGCCGCTGTTTTGTAAAGCGAGCGGCGCACTGAAAGATGGGAAAGCCTGCTGCCAAGCCAGTTTTGGACTACTAATGAAACCTGCTCAACATAAGGAAGGCCCGGCAAAGCGTCTGCCCATTCTTTTTTTGCAATTCCGGGTATGAATTTCCATGGCTTTGCAATGCGGGTGCCGAGGTATTCCAGCCAGGGAGTTATTTTTGGAGTGAGCATTTTTTTGGCAAATGTGCCTTTTTGCACGCCCCCCCTTGCCCGCCTGTATGTTTCCACATCTGTGAGCACTGCCTCCCTTATTTCCAACTGCCTTCTTGCAACAGCTTGTGCCCTGTCCCGCAAATGCTTGTTTGCGCCGGAAGCGTCAATAAGCGCATTAAGCTTTCCAGCTATTTTTTCATAATCTTTGTCTGATGCAAAGCGGGAGGGAGTGAGGTGCACTTTTCCTCTCGGAAAAAGGCTGCTTATTTCTTTTCTCAAGCCTGCATAGCTTCTTCCTGTGCGCCTGTAAAGCGAAAGAATTTGGGATATAATTATTTTTTCATTTCTTCCGACTATTCTGTTTGCCATTCTTCCTTTTAATTGCAAATGGAGGGGGATTGTTGCGGGCTTCATTCTTACTTTTTTTACATTGGGCATGCGCGGCACGGTTATGTCAAATAATGAGAGCGGATTTTTGCCTGCATATTGCATTGATGCAACAAGCAATCCCAATGCGATGAATAAATAGAGGCATATTGGCATATTTTTTGGATTTTGGGCGGCATGGAGAAATGCTGTAAATAATAATTGTGAGGGGCTGTTTCCTGTTGCAATTATTGCGGAAGGGGAAGTGGAAGGCTTGATGTCGGGTATTTCATCTGAAGAAATGAGCCTGGCTGTAAGCATTGCATTTTGGGGCCAGTCAGTAATTTTTATTGCAATAGGGTTTTTTGTTGGATTTGAAGAGTCGTAATAGGGATTTTTTACATATTCAATAACACAGTCGCCATCTATGCCGGTTACGCCTTTTTCATCTGCAAGAGTATTTGTGCATCCTTTTACTTCTTTTCCAAATTCATCTGTAATCGGCAAGCCGTCAACATAAAAGCTTATTCTTGCACCGGATGCGGGGCGGGCTGTTAATTTTATCTGCTCGTTTTCAATTTCATCAATTGTGTAAAATTCGGGCTCGAGGTAGGTTGCATGAGCTTTTACTGTGAGGGGAGAGTGGAAAATTATTTCAAGGCGCACAGTGCTTTGATAGCATTGGGGGCAGGATTTTTTTGCATTTTCATTTTGCTCTTCCAATTGCTGGGAGAAGGAGAGGGATAGAAGTAGGAGAAATGCAAGCATTACTATTGCTGGCTTGTTTATTTTTTTCATTTTAAGCATCCAGCCATTTGTACCCATGGCTTCTGTGAATTATTGATGTTATTTTTACTTCTTTTTTATCTATTAAATATATAATTCTATAATCCCCAACGCGGAGGCGGTAAAATGCCGGGTTGAAGGAGCCGGCTAATTTTTTTATATCAGCTCCGCTTCTTTTCTGGAATGGGTTTTTTGAAAGAAATTTGAATGCTTTTTTCATTCTTTTTTGCATGGAATCCTCTAATTCATAGAATGCGCGGCGGGCGGACTCGGAAAGAAGGGTGTTCCAGTGTTTCATAGGTCATCAGTGCTGAAAAATTGCTCATTTTCCAGAATATATTTCTGCTTTTGCAAAAATCCGTGCATTTTTGCAATTTCCATCAATTTTTGGAGCACCTCATCATAAGTTTCCCCCTTGCTTCCGTAAAGCTTGAGGGAATCTTTTGTTTTTGAGTTAATTGCTATTGTAGTTTGCATATAATCACATATAATGGTTATATTTGGCTATATTTAAAGGTTTTGGAGGGAAGAAAACTAATGGTGGTGGAGTTAATGCTGTACACTAATTGGATATATGCGGGGCAAAAAAACCAGAATTTGCAGACAGCAAATGCCTTTAAAAACAGAGGATAAATAAGAGGTATGATGGGAGAGGGAGTGAAAGTTGGCTGTTTGTTAATTTTTGCATTTGCAGCGCTAATGCTAATTTTAGGAATTTCATTTGCCCAGCCGTCCGGATTGGCAAGCACCTATACAGAAGGGTTTGTTATGCCAGGATGGTGGGGGCTGGTTATTGTTGGGCTGGGGGTGGCGGTTGCAATAATTTCACTTGCATATATGGCAGGGGAAGCGTTTAACCTTCCGAATGTAAAAGCGTTTGCAAAGCAGGAAGTGTATGAATTGGTTGCAAGCATAATTATTGTTGTAATAGTGCTTGCCTCGCTTGTTGGATATGGGATATTTGCAAAAAATGTTTCAGGCGCAACTCTTATGGAAAAAGATAATCAGTTGGAAAAAGATAATCAGTTTATATTGAAGGGTGCTTGCAGGGAAACTTCCCATATATATAATTTGCAGGATGATACAAGGCCGGAAAATTATCTTTTTGCAGATGCTGACTGGTTTTTGGGATGCTTTCCAATGACTGATAAAACAGATATGGTTTTGTTGGAAATGAGAAATACGGAATTTGACCCGGATAAGCAGAGTCCGTGGGGAAGGGGGATTGCATATGACCCTACAAACCCAAACGATAATTTGTGGGATGCGCAGGCAAAATTAAACACTGTAGGAGGGGTGCCGAGCATAAGCAAAGGGGTGATGATGGGGCATATGATGAATATTTACATAAGCTTGTTTGTTTTGGAATTTTTGCTCGGCCCTCTTTCAACATTCGGGGTAAATGCATATTTTGCAGAGCCGCTTGTAAGTAGCATTTCAATAAGCGTTTCCCCAAATGCAGGATTGACTCCGCTTTCCGAGGCAATGATTATGATTACAGATGTTGTTGGCGTGGGCTTGGTTGTTATTGTTGTGCAAAAAGTGCTGCTTCAATTTATACACCAAAATGCGCTGGCAGTATTTTTGCCGGTTGGAATAGGCTTTCGGGCGGTGCCTTTTTTGAGGAAGACAGGGGCGACTATTATTGCGCTTTCGCTTGTAATGTATTTTATATTCCCGACGACAATTTGGATAAACAAGCAGATATATTTTGGGGCGCTTTGGGGCTTTGATGAAGAGGGGGAGAGCAAGCCTGAAATGATTGAATGGACAAATTATCATTCAATGCTTGAAATGTGCACTCCTGAAGCCGGGGAAACCCAGGCGGATTTGGAAAAAAGGGTGAGGGAGAAATTGGCAACCCCTTATTATAAAGAAAGCACTGCATTTGAAGAAAAAATTAGTGAAGGGTTTTTCTGGGAAATTGAAGATGATACCCAGTATATATTGAATGAAAGGCTGCCTGCAAGCCATCAAAAGAAAATATTGGAAGGGGCGGGAGGGGATGTTGGGCTGGTTGTTGAATATATTTGGCACTGGGCATATCTTTTCGGGCCTGTGCTGCCCACAGAGCAGTTTTTTGAAGCTATTGTGGATGAATTTACAACAAGCATGCAATGGTTTGTCTTGAATTTGCTTTTTCTTGTAAATACAATTATCATATCCGTTACAATGTTTAGGGATATTAGCCTGGCAATGGGCGGAGAGCCGAGGATATTTGGGATGAGCAGATTGATATAGCGTGAAAGTATGGACGGGGGAAATGAAATATTGGAATGAAAGAAAAATGGCGGATATGCGGGAAAAAATTGTGAAAATGGAAGAAAAGAAAAACAAAATATGCGGGAAATATTGGCGAAAAAAATTTGGAAATGATGGGGAAGAAAATGAGCGAAAGAAAATTTGAATATTGGAAGAAAATTGCGATTGTGCTTGCAACGGTTATTCTTCTTGCTGCATTAAATTATTCCCAAAATCCTACAATTCCCATAGGGGAGAATGAAGGAGGAGATTTGTTTCAGGGGGAGGGGGCGGGCTATGGGCCGCTGATTAATATGATAGCTATTTCAATTGCAATACTTGTTTTCATTTCTTCCTTAGTGTATATGGCTTCGCAGGTGTTTAAAAATCCTGAATGGGAAGCGTTTGCAAAAACTGAATTATACCAGGCATTGGTGAGCGTGCTATGGGGGGTGTTTATTTTTGCGGGAGCTATTGCTGTTGACGGGATGATAACCCAATACACTTCAAATCTGCCGACAGGGTATGGCGGGGGAAATATGTTTGATATTGACCATGCATATTTGCAAAGGATTATTTGCGTTTCAACCGCAACAACAGTAAAAATAGAGGGGATGAAAACTATTGCGCAATATATGGCTGGAATGAAAAGCAGGTTTTATGCGGCGCAATACGGGTGGGGGATGAGCTTTCCGACATTTCCCGGGTTTGATGTTATTGAAAGGGCGCTTGATTTGATTTTGATGTTTATTTCTCCGTTTACTGCAAGCCTGATTGTGCAATCATTAGGGCTTCAGATAATACATGCGACAGCCCTTACTCTTGTGCTTCCTGCAGGAATATTGATGAGAATATTTCCGCCTACGCGGGATGCGGGCTCGTTTTTGATGGCAAGCGCTATTGCGTTTTATTTCATATTTCCTTTTGTTTATCTTATCAATGCGCATGTAATGTACCAAATGTATTCTGATGAATTTGGATATGAGATGTGCAGCGGAAGGGAGCAGGAAACAGCCGGGGGAATTTACAAAATGGACAGCTTTTATGACAGCCTGTCTGCGCAAATGCTTCCCAGCATGACTGAAGATGTAGTGGGCACGGGGGGATTTACCAAGCATTTGTCATATATCGCATTTCAGGCGGTTTTTCTGCCTGCGATGACAATGATAATGGTTGTTACGTTTGTGAAAAGCGCGATGAAATTCTTTTCGCAAAAAATGGAATGAGTGAATTTGATGCAAGAGCATAACAAATTGAAAAATATTTTGCCTGTGCGGGCAATTGCATTAGTGCTAGTAATTGCGCTTGTATTTTTATCCGGTTGTTTGGGAGGAATTGCGCCGGGAGAGGGGCAGGAAAGCATTTGGACTAAATTTAATGAATGGTTTGGGCCTTGGATGAGCCCCATGGCTGCGGCATTTGGAATAGGGATTGCAATAGTTGTGTTTGCCTGGATGTATGCAAGCTTTATGATGGATGAAAAAATTAAGGCATGGGCAAAATCCGAAGCAGTGCAATTAGGGTATTCTGCTGTAATTTTGATGGCAGTTATAACTCTGATTATATCCATGACACATATTACTGCAACAATTCCTGCATACACCCCGCTTGCAGGGAATATGGGAAATGAGTGGAGCCAGTATGTAAATTTGAGGTGTGCGGTTGATGTGGAGCCGTCAAGGCCGTGCCATATAAGGGTGGCTGAAGATTATTTGGAAATTTTGGCAAAAAGCACGCAGGGGCAGGCATTGTCTGTTGTAAGGTATGAGGCATTTTTATATCAAATTTCAAGCATTGGATTGGATTTCAGGGGGATAGCCGCGCCGGGAGGGGATTTGACTCTAACCCCGTTTGCAGGGCTGACGCCTGTTGTGGAAACATTAAGCTTTGCATTTGACTTGCTTATGAAAAATTTGATGGCAATAAGGGCTCAGCAGTTTATTCTGGATTTTTTACATCTGGCATTTTTCCCGTTCTTTTTGTGCGCAGGAATATTTTTCAGGACATTTTACTTTACAAGAAGGCTTGGGGGGCTGCTTATTGCAATTGCATTAAGCTTTTACCTCATATTGCCTTTGATGTATGTATTTTGGAATGCAGTGCTTTTTGCATTTACAAGCCCGTGGCTTGAGCCTTCGGCAGACAAGGCGAATTTGACAGAAATAGGCACAAATATGATGAGGGTGGATGTAAGTTACTCAAATGTGAATGTGGGATTGGTGCAGCCGAATAAAGGCGTGCTGGGATATAGTAAAAATTGCGCTAATGGAATAATTGAAGAAGAGGAGGAATGCAATGAATTGGATGATACGCCCCAAGGGACGAAGTATGGGCCTCCGCACCAGGGGTCTTTTACCTGCCCGCCTAAAGATGATTTTGGAAATGTAATTCCTGACAGGGAAGAAGATATTTATTGTGATACTAATGCATGCAAATGCACAAGCAATTTGTTTGCAGGGTTGTCCGGAAGCTTTAGGGATGATTTTCTTAAAGGAAAAACAAATGATGCAAGAATTGACGAGGCGGCAGAGCTTACTGCAAGGATGTGCTTTGAAATGCAAAATGAAAGGCAGGAGAAAGATTGGGAAAATTATGTGCTTGATGATGATGAATTTATGACATATGCAAAAAAAGTATGGTGGCAGAAATTATTGCAGGGGTATGGAGGGGGAATTGCAAGGTCAATTCCGGGAAATCCTTACTTGTTTGGGGCAAACGGAACAATTGACAATATTGCAAAATTGTTTGTATTCAGCCTTGTTTCTCCGTTTATTTCGCTTATGGTTGCATTGTCTTCAGTGAAAATAATGTCCCCAACGCTTGGGGGAGATGTGGAAATTGCGGGATTGACGAGATTGATTTGATGGATGAAATAAATAAAATTAAAAATAAAATGGGAAATTCGGATTTCGGCAATGGAAAAAAGGTCGGAAATTTTGAAATTAAAAATAAAATTGGAGATATGGTTGCGGGGATTGGGAAAAAGGCAGGCAATAAATTATTGTTTGCAGGAATTGCATTAATCTTAATTTTGTTTGCAGGAATGGGGCATGCAGACATATTTGGATGGCTTATACCAGATATTGCAATGCCTGAATTTTGGCAAGCAGACAACCAGGGAATTGTTGTTGAGCCGGATTATGGATGGATAGTGACTTCATTGCTTGGAATGCTTTGCTTTGCCATGTTTGGAACTGTTGGATATATGATGGGGGAATTTTTAGGCGCGAAGGTAAAGGCATGGTGCAAGCAGCTTTTGATGAATGTTGTAAAATGCGCGATAGTGCTTGTAATTGTTTCAGGCGCGTTTGTTTTTGTAAATGAAGCGCCTGACAGCTTGGTGGGGGTAGGGTTTTTCCAGATTGACAATGCAATTAATTTTGCAGAAACTGTGAGAAATACTATTATTTATGAATTTATTACGCTCACAACAATAACCGCAATACTTTCTTCAATAGGAAATATTACCCCGTATTTAAGGCCTGCGGGCATGATTGGAATTTCATTTTCGCTTGCTCCCGCATTCAGGCCTATTTTTGATTCGCTTGGAATAATGCTTTCCTCTTTGGCTGTTGCAATCGGGGCATGGTATTTGCAAATATGGGTGCTTGTATTTACCCAGACAAAATTATTCGGAATATTTGTACCCATAGGCCTGTTTTTGAGGTCTTTTGGGATGGACAGGCCGGGAAATGCATTGCTTGCAATTGCAATTGGATTTTATTTTGTATTTCCTTTTGTATTAAATTTGAATGCAATAGCCCTTGAAAATTATCTTGCGGCGCAATATATGGGAGGGGAGATATACCAGACAGGGGATAATCAGCTGTATGGCAGGGGGGAGTATGGGGCATGTATGGACCATACAAATGCGCAGGGGCAGAGTATTGCATGCTTTTTCCGGCTTGCGCTTGTTGGGCCGCTTAGATATATTACAACTTATATAACAGATTTTGGATATGAAGGGCTTGTGCTGTTTGGATTGCTTCAATTGCTTACAGGCTCGCTCGCATCATCGCTGGTATTCGGCTTTTTGGCTGTATTTATGAGCGTGTTGCTTGCAACAACAGTGTATTATGTGCTGATAGTTTCCATATTGATGCCATTATTCAATATGTTCATTACATTGACAGTAATCAAGGAATTGACGAAATTCCTTGGAACAGAAATAGATTTGTCGGCATTTGAGAAAATATTCTAGATGATGCTTATGAAAAATTCAAATCATTTTCATTTTTCCGGGAGCCGGGATTTGCCAGAGTATGGTTTGGATGATGCTTATGAAAAAAACGAGCGGATTGGAAGAAATTATGTAGGTAGTGTTTATGGGAAAAGATAGAATGGATTTGGAAAAGATACGGGGATTGGAAAAAAGTATGTAGGTATTGATTATGTCGGAAATGCTGAATATACCGGCCTATTGCAGGAGTTTGGATACAATGCTTACTCCGACAGAATTTGCAAATGTGCTTGGCGGAAATTGGATGAGTTTGGTGTTTACTGCCATATTGGCAATGATATTCTTTTTGGTGCTTGCATTTTTTGCATCAAGATTTTTCAGGATTCCGAAATTGGAAGCATGGTCAAGGTTTGAATTGTTCCAGATGGCTGCAAATGCGGTTTTGATTATAATGCTGGCAGGATGGATGTATGGGATGTGCTCTTTTGATGTTGCATTTTTATATAATTGGGCAGAAGGGGGAGATGCGAGCGCAAGGATTTTGGAAATAAATGAAGATTGTTTTGAAATGTATGAGTATGCCGGAGGGGATAAGGTTACTCCTTTTTGCGCATCGCAAAGCTATTTGAAAAGGGTGAAAGCAAGGGGGGATGATGTATACCAAGTAATGGTGGGAGTGGGGTATATACTTTCATATATGTTTAAGCTGACATGGAATTCCCACCCTATAGGAATAGGATATTCTCTTGAGCCGCTGGCAGGGTTTCAGCAAATAATGAATATATATTTGGTTGCTGTGAGCGGATTTATTTTGTCTTATTTGAGCGTGCTTGTGCAGATGAGAATATTGGATTTTTTCATGATTTCAATGCCATATTATTTTATTCCCCTTGGATTGCTGTTGAGGTGTTTTGAACCTACCAGGGAATTCGGAGGGTCGGTGCTGGGCTTTGGATTTGCTTCCCTGTTATTTTTCCCGCTGATAATTATGATGAATGATTTTATTGTATATTCTTCATTTGAAGAGGCGACTAAAAAAGCGCATGAATTAAGAGATGAATTTAATGCTGATAATATGGGGAGGATAAATGCTCCCGATGATGCGCAAGGGTTTAGTGATGAATTTAATAATTATGAGCCGGGAGCAAATGATGCGGGAATGCTGGAGAGAAAGGAGCCGGATGAATCAGTGGAAAATGCTGCAAAATTTTTCACCGAAGCTGACCCTGATGACAAGCAGCAAATTGTTTCGGGGGAAACATATAAAATAGGGCAAACAATATTTTTCCCATATCAGGTTCTTTTAGTATATGTGGTTGCGGCAGTGGTGCTGCCGATTATTAATCTCATGATATATATTGAGGTTGCAAGGCAGTTGACGCATTTCCTGGGCACCCAGATGGATTTGACAAATTTAACAAGGATGATATAAATGAGTTCGGCATTATTTGACCCAATATCTGCGGTTGGCACGCCGCTTTTGAGCGAAGGGTATGCAGGCGCATATGGTGCAATATATACAGGGCTTATTCCAAGCATTGCAATTATTGGAATGATTTCATTGTTTATTGTTGTTTTGCTTCATATGATTGGGCATGCATTTAATATTGCCTCTTTGCGCACATGGGCAAAAGGGGAATATTTGCAGGTAATTATTACTTTTCTTCTTATTGCCGCAATGCTGGCAACGCTGAATATTGTATGGGAGATAATGGGCAGTGTGGTTTCAGAATTGTTTTGGTCAAATGAAAATTTGAGCATGAAATATATTGAGAAAGGGTTTACTCCTGACAATTCCCTTATAGACCCGTTCAGGTTTACGCAGTCATTTTTGAAGCAAACTATGATTGACTGCGAGCAGACTGTTTATTGGGTGCTGTATACTATTAATTTCTTTTTTAGGTTGACCGGCTCAATGGGAGTGTCTACAATGGGATTGGAGCCGCTGGGGGCGTGGTATGCAACTTTGTATACAAGCTCGCTCGAATATATTATGGGGCATTTGAATTTTCTTGTGCTGCTGCATTGGATTCAGATAAGATTGCTTTCTATAATGAAATATGTCGGGCCTGTGCTTATACAAATGGGCTTGTTGCTGAGGGTGTTTCCAATGAGCAGGGGTGCGGGAGGATTGCTTCTTGCCGCAGGTTTTGGATTTTTTGCAGTATATCCTATGTCGCTTGCATTGCTGGTTACTTTGCAGCCGCCGGGCGCGTCATTTTGCACAGAATTTGAACCTCCTGTTTATATGAATATTGAAAATATGGAAGAAGGGCCTGATGCCGGAATGTTTGCGCTTGCATATTATTCCACTGTTGCGCATGAAAATGAAGTGGTGGATTTGATTGAAAAAGCGAAAAATTTCCTGCCGCTGTTTTATATGCAGGCGGCGTTTTTCCCCATGGTTGCTCTTATAATTACATTTACATTCATCAGGCAGACAGGGGCATTGTTCGGGGCTGATTTGAGCGAGATTGGAAGAGGCTTGGTTAAGCTGATATAATGAAATTTGCATTTGATTTTAAAAGTTTTGGTGCGGGTTTTGTTATTTGCATTATTCTCTTAATTTTATTTGTAAATATATTTAATTTTGGAAATGCGGGAGAGGGGTATATTGGAGCGGGAAATGGGTGTGTGGAAGCTGATGCTGTTTTTTCCCCGAATGCTGATGATGAAATAATTGAAATGATAAGGGGGGCGGAGGATAGCATTGATATTGAAATGTATGTTTTTACAAACGAGGAAATTGCAAGGGAATTGGTGGATGCTGCTGACAGGGGGGTGAGGGTGAGAGTAATACTTGAGAGCAGGGTGAATGCATATAATTTGGAGGAAATTTCAAATGCACTTAGGGATGGAGGGGTGCAGTTAAGGTGGGCAAGTTTTGATTTTAAATTAACCCATTCCAAAATGATGATTGTGGATGAAAAAAGAGTGTTGGTGGGGTCTATTAATTTTTCAAAAAGCGCTGTTGGCAAGAATAGGGAAGTTGGAGTGGTGATGGAAGGGGAAATTGTTGAAGAGTATGCTTCTGTTTTTGAAGAGGATCGGGAAAAGGCAACTTACTAATCATCCTTTATAAAATTACTACCGCTTGTTTTACCATGAACGGCCAAAAGATGAAGCATCCTGTGAGAGCAGGCGCTTCGGCATATAAAATATATGCTCCGGGCCTTAGGGAATCCGAAAAAAGAATACTAAACAATGAGTTTTATTATAAAAATGATATTGCTTATTTGGAGCAGGTTTTGAAAAATCACAATGACTTGCTTCTATGGGAGCCGATTGAAAAAATTCACGGAAATTCAGGCAAATTCTTTATTTCGTTTGCCCCAAAGCAGGAGGAGAAAAAAACATATGTTGCTGCTGCATCTATTTACAGGGAGTATATTCCGAATGTGTACAGTGCGCGGGCAATTGCAAATAATGTGGCTTCCGGAATAAAGGCAATAGAGGGAACTCCGTATTATGTTGTGGTGTCGATTACAAAGGAAAGGGTGGATAAGCCGGAATATGTTGAAGTGAATAAGAAGCTTTTGCAGAAATTTCCGCAAGATGTTAAAAATGCGCTTCTAAGGTACGGAATAAATGCGCAAGTGGTGGGCCAGCTGGTGCCAATGACATTTTCCAGGCTTGGGGAAATTGTTGGCAATGACAAATGGCTGGAAAAAAATTGGAGAAAAGTGAGATTGCAGATTTTCAGGGATGCTACTGATGCAAATAACAATAGGCTTTTTAAAGAATTTGGGGATGCCAACCCAAATGCAATAATTCCTTCTTCCAAGCTTTACAAAATAATACATTCAAAATTTTTTTGGGAGTTTAAGAATGCACTTTTGGAAGCAGGGGGCGGGGAAATATATTTTCCAAACCATTTGAATTCCGAGGCTATTGGCAAATGCTATT
Source organism: Microcaldota archaeon (assembly GCA_043810635.1). Lineage (GTDB taxonomy): Archaea > Micrarchaeota > Micrarchaeia > Anstonellales > Anstonellaceae > 1-14-0-10-45-29. The sequence goes on from JBDRNY010000058.1 coordinate 18,766, forward strand.
CAAAAATGAGGGAGGCATGCATAAGCTACCGCTATGAATTGCATGTTGATAAAAAAACCGGGAAGGTGCGCATGGATGTGGAAGGGGCGGAGAATTTGGATGCGGCATTCTTAAGGCGGGTTTATTTGCAATTGGACGGCACAAAAGTAAGGGCGAATGGGGAGGAGGAGTATATTTTCAGGTATGATAAAAAAAAGAATGACATGCGGCTGGTGGGGCAGGAGAAAAAGGAAATAAATGTGTTTAAGGATTTGGGGGAGGGAGAATCATTTACTTTTGAAACCCAGAATATGGCCGGAGGGTGGGAGGCAAGGCTTAAGGTTGTAAGGGCATATGACCAAAAAAATGCGGAAAAAACTTCTGGTGAAAAGGAAAAACTTATGAAAGCTATTGCCCAGAGCGGGAAACAACTGCAGGTTGTTGTTGCTACCGACGAATCGAGAAGCCTGAAGAATTGGGCTAAAGATGTTGATGATGCTGCAGAATATATAGATGAGCAGATTAAGGGGGCAAAGAAAAGCGGATTTTCAGTAAAAATAATTGAAATTGAAGGGGAGGAGGGAAAAAAAGATTGGGAGTTGTATTTTGAAACTTTGGAGCACCAGCTTGAAAAATGGGAGAAAGAGGAAAGGGGGGAGAATACGCGGAGAAAAAAGGCGGGTTTGGGGCCGCGAAATAGGGAAGATATGCCTGTGCGGCATTTTATTTATAATGGGGACGGATTTTTTGACTATAATTACACCCTCCTTAGTGAAATAGTAGGCATGAAGCAAAAAGCTGGAGAGCTTACAGAGAAGGCGAAAAATCTTAATGCCAGAGTGGATTTTATAGAAATAGGGGGGAGTGTGGAGGACGAAAATGAGGTGGATAAGAAGTGTTTTGAAGTTGGTTTGGGCAAAATCAAAAGCTTTCTTAGGTCCCTGACCCCTTATGCGCAACTGGCGGAAGATGCAAGATGGAATGCAGATATTCTGCGCCAAAAAATAGAAACAGGGAAACCAATGCTTGAGGAGAGGGACAGGAGTGAGAGCCAAAAGCAGATAATTCGAAGCGATATAAGGCAGGCTGAATGGGAATTGAAAAAATTCGAGCAACAAGCTGCGCAACATGACATGGATCATGAAAAAGAGTTGTGGGCGAAAATTTCTGGGAAGATGGAAATTCTTGAATTATACACAAAGAAGGGGATATGGGGCTTCCCGGTTTATCTTTTAAGGGAAATAGTAAGGGAAACAGGAGGCAAATGCGGAGACTTTCGCGCAAGACCCTCCAACTTTTTTGCAGAGAGCGAAAACAAGGAGGGGCTGATTATAGATATATTAAAAATGCTAAAAGGCGAGCAAGCGCCTTCTTCAAGCCGGGTGGGGCTGTGAAGTTTTTTGAAAAAGCGTATTTTTCGACGTAATGCAGGCGTAAAAAAGGCCCCTGGAAATGCTTAAAAACTGGTTGGTGCAAAAAGAGAAAAGGAAGATTGCAGAAATAAAGTGCTTGGGAAAAGGAGTGGGAAAAACCGCCTATGGGGGCGGAACTAACTGTGCTCATCAAATTCGCGGGGATATGCTGAGGGAAATTGAGGGGTGTTGATATGGGTATGGTGAAAACGATAGGCGATGATGAATACAGCGATGCAGAATATGAATACAAAGAAGAAGAGGAAGATGAGTGATGTTAACAGAATGATGATAAAAGAGGTGTAAATATGGCAAAAATATACAGAATGGGTGACGACGAGGAAGATGAAGAAGATGAGAAAAAGGAAGATAAGGAAACAACAGATGAGGAGTAGGAAATTTCATGCTCATTTGCCCGAATAGGCAAGTGTTGAACAAACAAGGAGGGCAAACGCCCATGGCAGGAAAAAAGAAGAAAAAAAAGGAAGATGAATAAACCAGCATAAATTATGAAAAAATGCATAAAAATTATTCAAAACCGCAGGGGGCTGAAAAGCTTTCTGCGGAAATTTTTTCACTTATTTTTCCGCTTTTTTGCCTTTCTTTTTTCCTTTCTTAATTTTTTATTTTCTTTTGCCGCTTTTTTTGTTCTTTTTTAATTGATTTTTTTCGCTTATTATCTTCGCTTTTTCTTTTTGCGGCTATTTTTTTGTTCTTTTTATATTATTTTTTTCTTTTTCTTGTTTTTTTGTGAATGCGCTTTTTCTTTTTGACGGATTTGTGCTTTTTTTTTCTTTTTTTAATTGATTTTTTTATTTTTCTTGCATGTTTTCTTTTTCTTGTTTTTTTGCGGGAGGGTTTTTGTTTTCTCTTTTTGATTTTTGCAAAAAATGAAGGAGACGTTAATTTTGAAATAGGATATTGCTTTTTCACAACTAATGCAACTTTTTGTGAGCTGGCGGTGAGGGGGTGGGAAGAAGGCGGGTGGTGCAATGGCTTGGAAGAAGATTTTGAAATCCTTTCAGCAGCCAAATCATATGCCTTAATATAATTTGAAATAAGCAGTTTCCAGTCAAAGAGGTACATAAGCTTGCGGGAATCTTCCCTTAATTTGTGTATTTTTTCCGGCTCTGAATAATAGACTAATTCAAGGAATTGCGCAAGCTCGGAGGAGGCATGGGAAGTCCCTCCGCCCAATTTCAATATTTTTACCCCCCCTTCCTTCCAAATTCTCTTTTGAAAGCAAATATCTTCCAAAGCCGGCAGCATCTGTTGAAACCGCAATATTTAATTTCAATCCTGCTTCCAGGGGGGTGTAGCCAAAAGGCTCGTAGCGGGAGGCAAATACCCCCATATCCATTCCTGAAATTACGTCATAATAGCCCATATTAAGAAGCCCGTCGCTGGGGCGGAGGTAGGAGGGGTAGAAAAGCACTTTGACTGCATCCTGCTTTGAATTTTTAAGGCCTGCGGAAATGCAGGAATTGATTACCTCATCATTTGCATAATTCAAATCAAAGAGGGAAATGGGGGGGGTGCTTCTGTCTTTTATAAAGCTGGAATACATTGCATTCAAATCCCGTTTCAGGCTTCCCTTTACATCTTCAATTCTTTCTTTTACATTTGCATAATGCTTTTTCCTGCTTGCGCCCGGGGCGGCGTCAAGCACTTCTTTCATTTTGTCAATTAAAAGATAGTTTTTTATTACAGAAATTTTCGGCCCTTTGATTGAAGAGGGGGCAAAAATAAATGCAACAACCTGCTTTTGCTTTTTCATTCCCTTCTTTTTTATTTTTTCATTTAATTTGCCCAATGCGTTGATAAATATGTCAAAGCCCTTGTTTTTGAATTCATATCTTCCTGAAGTGAATACCAGCAGGGCGTTGTCATACCTTGCAATATGATAGGGGTTGAATACAGATTCTGTAAGCTGGAGCAGCTCCCTGCGCACATATTTTGAAATGTCCCGCACCTGGGCTTCTGCAATTTCATGCTCAAAATCCATTCCGTTCAATACTATTACGTCGGGGTAGCGGCCGAGTATATATCTTACTTCCTGGGCAACAGTTTCAGATACTGTTGTAAATACATGGCATTTTTTTGATGCAGCCATTTCAAGCTGGTGCTTGCCTTCCACTTTCATTTTATATGCCTGGGAAAGCTCGATTGGCTGGGCAGATGATTGCGCTTTTTCCAAAACATCCACGCCGCTTGTAGAAAGGGTTCTGCCCAATACTGTTGCATGGGTTGTGAATACTGTTGCTATGGGCAATGCATTCATGCGGGCGTATAAAAGCGCGCCTCCGGAAATCCATTCATGGAAATGGGCTATGAGGGAGTGGGAAGAATACGGCTTTATTTTGCACAATTTTTCAAGCAGCATGCCCACTGCCCAGCCCCATACAATATTCTCGGAAAAATCATAAGATTTTTCCATCAATGAATCTATTCCAAAATTTTTCCATAATAAAAATTTGATATAATTTGATTGCAAATCATGCTTGCTTTTTCCCCCGTCATTGTATTGCACATGCCTTTCCCCGAAATTTTTTGCATCAACCAAAATTATGGGGGTGTTGGCGCCGTAAAGCCAGTGCCCGTAATGGCAAAATATTCCCAATGCGGAAAGCTGGGTGAAAATTTGCTTAACATCTGGGGGCGGCTGAGAAAATTTGACGTCATGGGCGCATCTTTCATCATAAAATCCGATAAACAAATACCTGTTTGGAAAATGCTTAGAAACATAGCGTGCTTTGCTTCTTAATACTGTGTAAATTCCCCCTACTTTTCTCCCTGCCTCGGAAGAAACTTCTATCAAATACGGCTCCATGAAAAGAGCAGGCAGGGGGCATTTAAATTACTTTCTTTTTTCCATGTAAGGAAAGGCAATTGGCTGGTGGTTGTAGTATTTGAGGAGGGAATTGAATTTGTTTAATGCAAATTGCACCGCTTTAAATGAAATTGAAATTCCTAATGCAAAAAATGAGCGCTCAATTGCCACTACAGGTATTAATGCAAGCCATATTGCTGGATTGTGGAGTGATGGGAGAAGGTAGAGGAAAAGCACTGAGCCGATTGCGTGCTGGGAAAATGTTGCGCCTAAAGAGCGGAGAAAGAGGTGGTTTGGAAGGAAATGGGATGCAATTGGTATGAGCCAGTAGAGGGAGTAGAGCATTGCTACAGTGCCGAATATTGCGGGGTGGAGCATGAATAATGCAATTGCAATTGCCGGGAGGAGGAATTGGGATATTTTTGAAAGATAGGATTTGTTTTGCTTGTATGCATAGAAAAATAATCCTGCTGCAAGAGGGGGGAGAAGGCGGGCAAATGTCAGGATGTCAAGGGCTTTGCCTAATGTTATTATTGCTGTAAATGTTGATATTAAAATTGCTGCCAAGCCAGCCCACAAGCCGAGAAATGCCACGGGTATGGGAGCTAATAGGTCAAATAAAGTGAAATTGCTGCTTTCTGCGCCGATAATTTCAGCAAGAGGGGTGGAATATGCCAAAACCCCTATAACTGCAAAAATTATTACAAATGAAAGCCCCTGGTGAGAGAATTTTCCTATTTTCATCTTTTTACCTCCTTTTTTCCCTCGGAGCATATGCTCGGGGGAAAATTGCAAACAATAATAATTGAATGATGCAAGTTTAAAATATGTTGGTTTTTCAGGGGCGGGAATATTATAATTTGAATCGAAATATGGGGGCGGGTTTTGGAAATTAAGCTGGGCGGGGGCGGGCTTGAGAGATAAGGCGGGGGGTTATTGGGTGATGGGGATTAGGTTTTGAGGGGTGGGGGGCGAGGTTTGGTTTAAAATTTATCGGTTTGTAGAATATAGCATAGAGGGAAAAGAAAATGGGAAAAAAATCCATATTAAGCTATACATTTGAAATATATTTGAAAAATTTTGGGCTTATTCTTTTGGCAGCAGTGCCTGGATTGTTTGGATTGATTATACCTTTAGTGGTGGGAATGCCCACTTATATTGCCCTTGGAGGGGCGTATTTGAGAACCGGCACTATACCTGATTTGGGCATAGGCGCGGCAGTATTTATGATAATTGCATTATTAATTTCGCTTTATTTGATGAGCTTTGCAATTGTTGGAATTAATTTGGTTGTAAAAAGGCAGAGGACGCTGAAAAGATTGAGCACAGAGGAAATTGCGTCTGTTGCAAAATATACAAATTCTGTATTTTTGATATTTTTGATTGGCACAGTATTGCTTTTGCTTGTGCAATTGCTTACATTTGAATACCAAATTCAGAAATTTCTTGCGCCTGTATTGAATTTGATTGTTGGATTTGGATTGTTGTTTTTGCCTGCGGCAATGGTTATGGATGATGCAAGGGCATTTAGGGCATTGCAAAAAAGCTTTGATGTTGTTATAAAAAAA
>JBDRNY010000059.1:0-11942 GCA_043810635.1 Microcaldota archaeon
GGGCCTGTTTCAGTAAAAAAGCAAATTTTGCGTGCCCAAACCAAGGAAATGATTACCCACAGGGGAAAGCAATACCAGGAATTATACCGCCCGATAATTGAAGAATTGAAAAAAATGCTAAATGCAGAATCTGTGCACATCCTCACCGGCTCAGGCACTGCTGCAATTGAAGCAAACATCCAAAACGCCCTCCCAAATAACGGCAAAGCACTCGTATTATCAAATGGCGCATTTGGAGACAGGCTGTATGAGCATTGCAAATTATATTATGATACAAAATTTGAAAGATTAAAAGGTGCAAAAGGGTGGGAATTACAAAATGCAAAGCAAATTATTGACAATGCAGCGCAGGAAGGCGTGCAATTGCTTGCAATAGTTCACCATGAAACCTCCCCAGGCATATTAAACAAATTTTCAGAAATTTGCAACTATGCAAAAAGCAAGGGAATGCTCACTTTAGTAGACGGCACTTCAGCATTTCCAGCATATCCCCTCAACCACAAGCAAGATTGCGTTGATTTCTATTCATTTGCTTCCCAAAAAGCGCTCGGCTGCCCCCCCGGCATTTCAATTGTTTCCCTTTCCCAGGATGCAATAAATGCAATTAATTCCTCTCCTGTAAGGTGCAATTATCTGAATTTGAAAGCATTTGAAAAAAAGCAAAATGAAAAATTTGAAAATCCAAACACACCCGCAATTTCCCTAATTTATGCCCTCCACGAAGCCCTCTCCCTCCTCAAAAAAGAGGGGCATGAAAAATTTATGAAAAAGCACAAAAGATGGGCAAATTATGCAAGAAAAGAAATTAAGAAAATGGGATTTGAAACATTTGTTGAAAAAAAATTCCAATCAAATACAATTATTCCCTTCTACACTTCCAAAAACAAGGAATTAAATTCGCTTTTGCAAAAAAAATACGGGGTAAAATTAGGGGGCGGGCATGCTGATTGGAAAGAAACCTCTTTACGCTTTTGCATTATGGGCGATTTGAATATGGCAAAAATAAAAAAAGGATTGAAAGCTTTGGAAAATGCGAAAAAAGAGCTAAGCATCTAACTATACATATATAAGCATATCTGAACACTGTTATATTAGTCAATAGAATTTAATTGAGGTGCATTTATGGGAAAAATAATCACTCTGGCAAAATACGGTAAACAAGGCATGACTGACATTGAGGGAGTCAATGCCGCCAATGCCAAGAGAGTCCAGATTCACTCCTTGTGCGAATTCAACCACCGCCTTCTTGAAACAAATACTTGGAAAAGTGAAAAAGACATCTATCCTGCCTATTCAAGCAAATGGATAATTTTAGAGGCAAAAGACAAAAAGATTGGCAAATCAGGAATTATTGAAAGAATTTATGATATTGACGGCATAAAGCGTGTTGCAGACTTGAACGCCCTTGGGCTTTCACAATACATCGGAGAGAAAAACATCGCCTTCTTTGTTGACCAAAACCCAGACATCGGAAATAGAAAGCCAAACCTTGAGATAATCAAGGACGGGAACAATGCCATAGTGGTTGTTAATGACCTCAACACAATTGTTGCAATAGAGAACATGCCAAGGCACGGCGAGCAGATCTCCGCATACAATTATGAGCGCCTGATCGGAGTTGCGCAAACAGATGACACTTACCTTAATTTCTATCTTTCAGATGATACCAACAATCGCCTGCTGACCCGCGGCTGCGTCGGCTGCATCTTCTACGTCGGGCACCTCGTCGACGGCGACTACAGGCCTGACCGTTTTGGGGTGCAGGGTAAATTGACAGAGGCGCCAGCGTCCGCCTCTGCGCAGACCGTGGCATTCCCGCAAGACCTCAAAGCGCTTAGGGCAGGTGCAGAAAAGGCATTGTAGGAGCTTGGGAAAGAGGTGGAGCAGAGGCTTATCCTGCCAATCCGCGCCTACCTTGATGCCACAAAACAATAAATATCTTTTTTTCTTTTCTATCTTTGCCCCAAGCAAAACTTGGAGCCACACGCCCCTATTTTTATGTATTTATGTCCAAATTTATCTAGGTGTATTCATGCCAAAAATTATAATTGCAGACAAGATGGAAAAAGAAGTTGTTGAAAAATTAAAACAAATAGGCGAGGTGGAGTTCCAGCCCTCAAGCCTGCAGGCGGCGCTAAAAAGTGCAGATGTGCTAATTGTAAGAAGCGCAACGAAAGTTACAAAAGAATTAATTTCAAATGCAAATAATTTGAAAATTGTTGCGCGCGCGGGCGTGGGAACAGATAATATTGACAAAGAAGCATGCAAGTCAAAAAAAATAAAAGTAATCAACACTCCGGACGCATCTACAAATGCTGTTGCAGAATTAGCAATTGGCATGATGATTGGCATTATGCGAAAAACAGGCACAATGCATGAAAAAATGAAAAACAACACCTGGGCAAAAAAAGAAGGGGTAGGGAATGAAATTCAAGGGAAGACATTGGGCATAATTGGCATGGGAAGGATTGGGCATTCAGTTGCAAAAAAAGCATCCTCCTTAGGAATGAATGTAATATATTATGACCATAAGAAAAAAGAAGTTGAATTTCAATATTTCCCCTCTATTGATGAAATGCTTCCAAATGCTGACATAATTTCTTTGCATGCATCAGCTTCAGAAGATTCTCCCCCCCTTATTTCAACAAAACAATTTTCAAAAATAAAAAAAGGCGCATTTTTAATAAATACAGCGCGAGGCTCCCTCATCGATGAGGATGCTTTAGTAGAAGCATTAAACAGCGGAAAATTAGGGGGCGCGGCAATAGATGTATATTCCCGCGAGCCTTACATAAACGGTTCCCTTACCCGGCTTGACAATATTCTCCTCACCCCTCATATAGGCGCATCCACTAAAGAGGCACAATTAAGAATAGGGGACGATTTAATAGCACAATTGCGAAAGGAATTGGGTGTATAGATGCTGGATTTGAAAAAAATAAGGGAAGATTCCACCCCGTTTATCAAGGCAATGAAGGCAAGGTACGCTCCGACAAATCAAATTGAGGAAATATTAAAATTCGACAAGAAATGGAGAAAATTAAAAAAAGAAACAGATGAGTTAAAGCATGAAAGAAACACTATTTCAATGAAAATTAATGAGGCAAAAAAAGAAGGCAAAAGCATCCAGCAAATAATTCTAAAAACAAAAAAAATTGCAAATGATATAAAAGCAAATGACGAAATGCTTTCGGTGCTTGAGCAAAAAATGCATTTAATCCTTTTTTCAGTTCCAAACATTCCAGATGCATCCGCCCCTGTGGGAAAAGAGGAAAATTCAAATAAAGAAGTGAGGAAATGGGGGGAGATGAAAAAGAAAAGCGGGGATATAATACCCCACTATGATTTGGGCCCTGTTTTGAAAATGATGGATTTTGAAAGGGGCGCAAAATTAGCCGGCTCCCGCTTTACTGTTTTATACGGGCAATTGGCAAAACTGGAAAGGGCTCTTGCATATTACATGCTTGAAAAAGCGAATGAAAACAAATATTTGGAAGTTTCCGTCCCATTATTGGCAAATTCAAAAACAATGACAGGCACAGGCCAGCTTCCAAAATTTGAATCAGAATTATACAAATTGCAAGATACTGACTTTTGGCTTATTCCGACAAGCGAAGTGCCTTTGGTAAATTTGCATGCAGGGGAAATATTGGAAGAATCCATACTTCCCCTAAGCTATTGCTCATTTTCCCCGAATTTCAGGAAAGAAGCCGGCAATTACCAGAAAGATATTAAGGGAATGATACGCCAGCACCAATTCTATAAAATAGAATTGGTAAAATTCACCCTTCCTGAAAATTCAGATGATGCGCTTGAGCAAATGGTAAAACATGCTGAAAGCGTAATGCAAGGGCTTTCCCTTCCATACAAAGTGATGCAATTATGCACAGGGGAAATGGGATTTGCAGCTTCCAAAGCTTATGATATTGAAGCATGGCTTCCTTCCCAAAACAAATACCGGGAAATTTCCTCAATATCAAATTGCACAGATTTTCAGGCGAGGAGGGCTAACATAAAATTCAGAAGAGAAGGAAAAAATGAATTTGTGCACACATTAAACGGCACAGGCGTGGCAATAGGCAGGGCAATGGTTGCATTAATGGAAAATTTCCAGGATGAGAGCGGAATTGACATTCCAAAGCCATTGAGAGACTTTATGCAAACTGAGAGAATTGAATTTTAGAGAAGTTTATACTCCTGGCTCATGCTCCTCCTCTTCCCCTGGCTTGTAAGAATACACTTCTTCCCCTTCAATAGGCCTGTAATTAAACCTTGACGCCGCCACTTTTGCAAATATTTTCATTGTAACAACAACAAATGTCAAGCCCATAAATACAATTAATTTGAAATCATGGTCTCCGCTCAAATACAAATACACTCCGAGCAAAATAGGCGGAGTATATCCAATTGCAGCCAAATTTGCAATTTCCTCTATCAGCCCTTCCTCGCTGGTGTAATGCAGATGCTCCTTCATCTTCTTTTTCCTTAATTTCGGCAATATCCCTTCATTTGAAATTACCAGCACCAGGCCAAGCACAAATAAAATAAGCCCCAAATCAAAATTTCCATACATCATCACAAGGGCGCCCAATATAACCAAAAGGCCCATTGTGATTGAAAATACAATCGAAATTATACTTATCAGTTTTCTTCTGCCCATGCCAGTACTATTCTCACATGATTAAAAAACCTAACGCCTCTATATTTTTGGTTAAAATGCTGGCAGACGAAATACTATCCAGGCTGGAAATCCTCCCGCTGGAAAATCTCAAGATGCACGAGCAGGTTATACCCGAAAACCTCGATGCATTGCGCGAGAAAATGCTCAATCTGGGCAGGCTGGTAGACCCTCTTATTGTAGACAATAAAAACCACATAGTTTTGGACGGAAACCACCGAAAGCAGGTATTGGAAATACTGAAGGCAGACAATGCAGTATGCCAGATGGTGGATTATTCCTCCCCCGAGATAAAAATAGGCGGATGGCACATAGCAACAAACAAAATAAATCCAGAAGATGTGGAAGGCGAGAAAACAGACAAGGCAACAGGCATAAAAGCATTGCAAAAAATGGACGCATCATTCATGCTTATTTCCAAAAAAGGGAAAAAAGAGGAATGTACCCTCATCCCCTCACCAAAAAAGGATTTGCATGCAATAGCAAAAAGCCAGGACGAATTTCTCAAAAATTTGTTTGGAATAGAAAATTCCCTCACTGAAAACAACCACAACGGGCATATAATATTTATAGAAGACAGCAGGCTAGAGTATTTCCTTAAAAACGGGTATTCTGTTTTTACAAGAAGAATATTTACAAAAAAAGAAGTTGTAAAAGAAGCTTCTGCAGGAAGGCCCCTCCCCCCGAAATCCACCCGCCACATGATACCAAACAGAATAGTGCGCCTCAACTTCCGCCTGGGATATTTGAACGAAACACCTGCCAATGCGCAAATCCTTTTAAGGGAAATGGTGAAAAAGAGAGTGAAGTACGGGTCGGCAAGGTATTATACCGAGCCTGTAATTGTATTATATTAAGGTGGAAAGATGTTTGAAATGTTCTCATTAACAATTAAAAAAATAATTTATGGAATCATTTTCTCAATAGGAGCTTACATAATAGCCTCGGTTATAGGCATGGGCTCCCTCTGGACCCAGATTTTTGTACTCTCTTTCTGGGCAGGCATGCTTTTCCCTGATTTTGATGTTTTTGCAGGATTTTTGAAAAATATTGCAAATGCTGTATTTGTGGCATTAGTTGTGTTTGCAATAATAGCATTTCTTATTTTCCCGCACGCAAGCTCTACAGCAGGCTTTTGCTCAGATTCAAGCATTTATTCAATATTCGGAATTTCCGGAGCCGGCACTTATTGCAATATTGCCCTCACCATCATATTTTTGTTAATAGCATTTTTCATACTCCGCCTCCTCGTCGGCTGGCTTCCGTACAAAGGCTCATTCCATTCCTGGCCTGTGGCATTTGTATTAACAGTTTTATCCGCCCTCCTAGTCAGGTTTTTCATTCCCTGCCTGGAACCATGCCCTATATTTATCGGAGTGGGAATAGGCTACGCCCTCCACCTAATTATTGACGGAGTAAAAGGGGCGGGCAGGTAGGTCTTTTTAACCTCAAAATCCGTTAATAATATGCTATGATGACACCGCTCCAGAATGAGATTTTTCAATGATTACCGGAGTAGCTTCTGAGCAAAAAATTCATCTAATGATGTTAACAGGTCTTTTTCTTATGTCTGAATTCCAACTCATGTTTGCCCCTATGGAAAAAATAGCTGATGCCAAATTGCGCACCCTCTGCCACCAGAATGGCGCGGATTTGACTTTTACTGAGATAGCCAGAGTGGCAAATCTTGCTAGGGGGAAAAAAAGGGAGCTTGAGAAAATAAAACTGGTGGATGATACGCCCACGCAAATCCAGCTGGCAGGTGCAAAAATAGAAGATTATTCAAAATTCCTCTCCCGCTTCGAGCCAAAGAGCGGATTTAGGGGTTTTAACCTAAACCTAAGCTGCTCCTCCCCAGCATTCATTAGCCAGGGCATCGGCGCATCCATGGTAAAGCGGGTGGCGCGCACCCGCGAAATTGCCAAACTTATCCAAGATTCAGGTTTTAAGTGCTCAATAAAGCTTCGTTTGGGAAAGAATGAATATGAGAAAGGGCATGAAGCCTATCTCAATCTCATTAACAATGTTGGGGCATCCTTCTTTGTGGTGCATGCCCGCACCGCCGAGCAAACCCTTGAGGATCCGGCAGATTTCTCAGTCTATGAAAGATGTGCGGAAACTGGAAAACATATTGTCGCAAACGGGGATATTAAAACAAGGGCGCAGATTCTCTCGCTTGAGAAAATTGGCTTGTATGGCGCCATGATTGGGCGTGCGGCTGTGAAAAATCCAAAAATATTCAAAGAGCTTAGGGGCAGCTCTGGGAAAAAATAGAAAAAATCCTATTCATATTTTTCCAATACTTCACTCACATCTATATTATCTATTTTCTTTTTCACAAGAGGTTCATTTTTCAATTGAGGCAACCCATCTTCATAAGTAGGCATATTTACTTTGTAAAACAACCCAACAGGTATTCTTTCCCCCCACTCTTGCGCTTTTGCAAGCGCAGCAACTTTATCTGTTACATCATGCCCTTCTTCTTTTAATTTATAGCATTTATTTTTGAAATATTCAAATGTATTTATTTTATTCCAGGTAATGCACGGCTGCATTACATCAATCAATGCAAACCCCTTGTGTGCAATGCCTTCTTTTATCAATCTTGTAAGATGCACCAAATCCCCTGAAAATCCGCGGGCAACATAAGTGGCGCCCATAATTATTCCCAATGCAATAGGATTTACCGGCACTTCCAGCACCCCCTCGGGAGTGCTTTTGCTCTTAAATCCTTGGTCAGATGTTGGCGAAGTCTGCCCTGTAGTCAATCCATAAATTTGATTATTATGGGTAATATAATTCATATCATAATTTCTTCTGCATGCATGCACAAAATGGTTTGTGCCAATGCCATAGCCGTCCCCGTCCCCTCCAACAGCAATTACATTTAATTTATGGTTTGCCAATTTTATCCCTGATGCAGCCACAACCCCTCTTCCGTGTATTGATTCAAACCCATATGTATTGATAAAATGGGGCAATTTGCTTGAGCAGCCGATGCCTGACGCAACAACAGTTTCATGAGGCTCCAAATTCAATTCCACAATTGCTTTTTTCAATGCAGCAAGTATGGAAAAATTCCCGCACCCCGGGCACCATGTTATTGCATGGCGCGGCTCTTCCAAATCTTTTAAGCAAACCATTTTCTCACTTTCCAATCAATTTTTTCACTTCTTTCACAATATCTTCCGCTTCAAACGGCCTTGCATCATATTTCAAATACTTGTTTTCAATCAATATGCCCGTCTTCTCCCTTATCAAATTTCTCATCTGCCCCTCTGAATTGCATTCACATATCATTGCTTTTGAAGCCGCCTGCAATGCCTGCTTTATAGTATCTGAAGCAAAAGGAGAAGCATATTTTATGTGCATAAACCTGATGCTAATATTTTCTTTTTCCAATAATTTCATTGCTTCCAGCACCACTCCCTTAGTAGAACCCCATGAAACCAAAAGAAATGTTGATTTTGCATTTCCATAAAAAGCCGGCTGATACAAATTCGGATTAATAGATTTCATTTTCCTTGCCCTTTTGTTTATTTGCGCAATTCTATTCTCCCCGCTTTCATCAGTATAGCCTGTTTCATCATGCTCATAAGAAGATGCAACATAAATACCATTTCTCTGCCCCGGCAAACACCTAGGAGAAATGCCGCTTTTTGTCAGTTTATGCCTTTTGAAATTTTTCGCCCCTTCCATTTGCTCATCACTCAGCAGTTTCCCCCTTTTTACATGCATTGCTTTCATATCAAAATATTCCACCACTTGCGAAGATTCGCCCAAATACTTATCCAGCAACATAATTGCAGGAGTTTGCACCAATTCAGCCATATTGAAAACATTAAATGTTTCATAAAACGCCTCTTCCACATCTCCTGGCATGCACAAAATTCTTGGAAATTCCCCTTGTGATGCATGCAGCATAAATTGCAAATCCCCCTGCTCAGTATATGTGGGTATTCCTGTGGAAGGGCCTGCCCTTTGCACATTTACAATTACGCACGGAATTTCCGCAATTCCCCCGTTTCCAAGTGCTTCAGTCATCAAAGAAAATCCTCCTCCTGAAGTTGCAGTCATTGCCCTAACTCCTGCAAACCCTGCGCCGAGCAAATAATTTATTGCAGCAATTTCATCTTCAGTATGCTTTACAACAATATCATATTTTACTGCATGGGCAGCCATCCAATGCAAAATTGAAGAAGAAGGGCTCATAGGATATTCTGCTATCAACTTCACTCCTGCTTTCATTGCCCCGATGCAAACAGCATCATTTCCATTTAAAAATAAAGTTTTCCCATTTTTCCTTGGCTTTATTTCAATATCAAAAGGGGTTTTTTGTATAGATTTTACAAATTCAAACCCTTTTCTTGCAGCTTCCATATTTTTCTCAATTACTTCCTCCCCCTTTTTCCCAAAAGTCTCGCCTATCAATTCATACAGCACTTGCGGCTCCACTCCGAGAATTGCGATTATTGCGCCCATTGCCGCCTGGTTGAAATATATCTCCCCCCCCGCTTCATGCGCAATTTTTGAAAGCGGCACAGGAAAAAACCTGATATCTTTTCTTTTAATTTTTATTTCCTCCCCTTTCACTTTCTCGCTGTCATATACAACCACTCCTCTTTCTTCCATTTCCTCATAATGCTCCTCAATGCTCCTTTTATCCAGCGCTACCAAAATATCCACTTTTCCGTGCAATGCCCATATTTTCTCATCACTCACCCTTACTGTAATTGTGTTGTGCCCTCCCCTTATCAGTGAGGGGTATTCATTTTCCATAAAAGCAAACAAGCCGTTCCTCTGCCCTATTTTTGCAAACATCTCTCCCATAGTGGCAATGCCTGTGCCGGCTTCTCCGCCTGCCTTGAAAGTAAAATTATTGGTTTTCATAATATGCCCATCCATCAAACTGCATGCTCACAAATTGCTTTAAGCTTAATAAAACTTCTTTCCGCCCGCACCTGTTTTTCGTCAATTATCAGTGCGTATGCCCGTGATGCCTATGCATAAACGGCAGCCTGTAATGCTTTGCAACAGCATAAAGTATAATGCCCGAGCCTATCAAAAGAAGTGCAGCAGACCACCAGCTTTCAGAAATAACCTCCCCTACCACAACCACTGCAAACACTGTGGCAACAATTGAAATTCCGATTCTCATTCCCAATTCTGTCAAGTGCGCCCCGATCTTAAGCATTGCATTGTCATATGCCCAATAGCTTATTGCAGTTGTTATTGCAAGCAGTGCAAGCCATGGCCATGCTGCCCAATCCAGTATTTGCATATATGATTGCGTAAAAATTACCCATATTGCAATCGCAACCGTTCCAAACAAAAACGGATAGACAAGCACTTCAGATACCGGCGCATCATGCTCTGTATTTCTTATAAGAAGTGCCGAAGCCGCCCCGCATATCATTGCCAAAGTCGCAAGCGAAAGCCCTTTCTGTGTTTCCAAATCATCCCCTGTAGGATTCCACAGCATATACAGGCCTGCCAATGCCAAAAGGGCCGCAATAATCGAATATTTGCTTACTTTTTCCCCCAACACTGTTCCCGCCAAAAAAAGCACAATAATCGGGTCAATAAATCCTATCAATTTCACCTCTGAAATATTTGCATGCATAAAAGCTTCCAAATAAAATGTAAAAGCAACAGCAAGCAATAAGCCAATAAGCACAAATTCAATCCAAACTTTTTTGCTTTTCACCGGCTTCATTCCCTTCCTGAAAAAAACAAGCACAAATATCAGGGCCGCCCCGCCCATCCTTGCAAGCGCAACAACATCTGACGGAAAGCTTTCAGCCATCACCCTTAATGTGCCTACTAATGCAAATCCAATTATCCCTAGTACAAACAATAGCCATGCGCGCATACTCATCTTCAAAAGCAACAATGCATAAAAAGCTGATGTAATTTGCGCCTACCGGGATTCGAACCCGGGTCTCGAGCTTTTTCCGAATTTTTTGGTGTCCTACAAAGCGCTTTGCGCTTTGGGATCCCAATGCCCGAAGGGCATTGTAGGAAAGCTTTTTGCCGCCAAAAGCGGGAAAAAGGTTCTTGGGAAGCTCGCATCCTGCCACTGGACTATAAGCGCACAAAAACTATTTTGCATAATACTGTTTTTTACTTTATCAGCGGTGTTTTTTCCTCATCTGCCACAGAGGGCATCAGCCAGTCAAACAATCATCATCTTAATTATTATTTAATCTAAAAGCCTAAAAGAAGCAGAGTCTGGTTCTCAAATTGCCAAAATTTGCGAAAGCAAAAATACAATCCCAAACCCTGCAATAAGCGCCACCCCAGCAATTCTTTCCATTCCCCCCCTGAATGCATCAGGCAATAATTCCACAAGTATCACATATGCCATCGCGCCTGCGGAAAGGGAAAGCGCCAGCGGCACAAGCGGAGTAAGCGCGCTCAAAAATAAAAATCCGAGAATTGCCGCAATTGCTTCCACCACCCCCGACAAAATTCCAAAACCAAGCGCAGGCTTATTTCTCATTCCATAGCATGCAAGAGGGGCGGAAACAAGCAGCCCTTCAGGAATATCTTGTATTGCAATTGATGTTGCAACAAGCCATCCAAGCGCAGGAGAGCTTGCAAAAGCAAACCCGACAGCCAACCCTTCAGGCACATTATGCAAAATAATCGCACCTGCCAAAAGAACTGATTTTTTCTCACAATCTTTCATATCTTTTCCATGCCCCCTGCCTTTTCCATACCTGCCTTCGCCATTTTGCATTCCATCAATATGCCCGCCATCTCTCATCGGCATATTTCGCATGCCTCTCCCGTACCCCGCTCCTTTTTTCATCGCTTCCGCATTTCTCCCGTGCCTATGCTTCATTCCTTCATGCCGCCCAGCCCTACCCCCGTGCCTCATCCCTCCAAACCTCATAATTTTTGTATGCATGTGCGGAATAAACTTTTCAAGAATTAGTATTGCAGCAATTCCAAGCAAAAATCCCAATGCAGCATCATTCAAAGAATAGTGGCTTGCTTCTGAAACCATTTCTATAACAGAAAAGCCCATCACTCCCGCGGCAAAAGCAAGCAAAACAGAATAAATCTTCCTTGTTATTTTTTTTATCAGCAGCACTATGGCCGCACCTAATGAAGTTGCAAAAAATATCAGCACAGCCCCTAAAATAGGGTCAATCATTTGCATAGCAAATAAATTAAGCTCACAAATATAAAAATGTTTGGGATATAAAACTCCTGCCCTTCAGCCAAAAACTCTCTTTTTCCCCTCATGCAATAAAAT
>JBDRNY010000060.1:0-13543 GCA_043810635.1 Microcaldota archaeon
GATGCAAAACAAATAGAAGACGCAAGAAAAAGGATTTCAGAAAAAAAATCCCCGCCCCCCGCCCCTGTCAAAAAAATTCCCCCCCCGAAAAAGGAAGTTGAAGGAGAAGATGCTGCTTTTGACGAACTTGAAGCAGCAGCCCAGGAGCTTGAAGAGTCGCAAAGAAAAAGAAGGGAAAAAACAATTTCAAGAATTGCGCACCCGCCCCCTTCTGTGGAAGAACCTCCCTCCCCTTTGCCAAAGCAGAAAAAATATTCTGCCCCCCCGGGCGCCTCCTCGCTTGCAAAAAGGCTTGGCATTTCAAAAACTCAGGCAAGAATGCCTCTCCCAGTAAAAAAGGCACCGGAAATCAAAAAGCCGGAAATTAAGAAAAAAGAGATTAAGGAAAAAGAAATTGTGGAAAAAAGGAGAGTTGAAAAAGCCGGGGAAATTGAAAAGGTTGAATGGAAAATTGAGGGGGAAGAGGAAGTTAAGAAAGAAAAGCCGGCGGTAAAATCCTCTCTTTCAGAAGAGGCAAAAAAAATGCTCACTCCCGAGAAAGGGCAGCAGTCAACCGCGGTTGCAGACGAGCTTTTTTTTGCATATGCAAAAGAAAAGTATAAATGGCTTTATGAAATATATAAAATGGGGGGAATGAGCTTAGAAGAATTCCGAAGGCGGGTAAAGGAAAAAATGTCCCAAGGATCCGGGGAAGGCACAATAACCCCCGAGGGAGGGGGGGATGGGGAAGATACGGACAACCCGGCCTTCAATAACCTTAATAAAGAGCTGGATAAGAAGTTCAAAAAGTAGCAAATGTTTGTGAGTGGTTGTTATGTGCGCAAAAAAAATATTCAGAAAAAAAGACAAGGCTCCTGCTCCCTATATAAGCACACCCGTAAGAAAAGCTTCTTCAGGCGGGCACAGGGTAATATTAAAGCATTTTTTCACATCCCTTGCTTCCCGCTTCCCGCGCCTGCAAAAAGAGATTGAAATGGCTGAAATGGACACCACCCCCGTAGAATTTGTGCAAAAAAGCTTTTTCACCTCATTCTTTCTCACCATAATACTTGAATTAATTGTAATATGGGCCGCAATTTCGCAAAAAACCGGGGCATTAATGCTTGCCGCGGTAATATTGCTCACAATCCCCCTCTTCTTTTTGCTTGTATTCAACACCGCGCTTTACCATCCAAGAGTAAGAATAATCCGCCGCGGCCGGAAAATAGACCAGGAAATTGTTTTTTGCGGCAGGCACCTTCTGATAGAATTGCGCTCAGGAGTTACTTTGTTTGACGCAATGGTGGGAGTAACAAAAGAATACGGGGAAGTCAGCAAGGAATTCAATAAAATAGTCGAGAAAATAACCCTCGGGGTGCCGGCATCAGCCGCAATGCATGAAGTTGCAGACAAATCCCCCTCCACCTATTTCAAAAGGGTTGTATTGCAGATTGCAAATTCCATCACATCAGGCTCAGATGTTGCAGATTCTTTGGAATCTGTGCTCAGCCAGGTTTCAAAAGAGCAAATTATCAAATTAAAGGCATATGGCCAGAAATTAAATCCATTAGTTATGTTTTATATGCTGTTCGGAGTGATTATTCCGTCTCTCGGGGTTGCATTTATGATAATTGTTTTCTCGGTTATAGGCGCGGGGTTTGAATCAATGGGCATTGCCCTAATGGCCGCAACCCTGTCCGCAGTGCTGATAATACAGACCTTGTTTCTTTCAGTTGCCGAGAATTCAAGGCCATGCTTTGATTTGTAGGGGGAGTGTATGGTTGCAAATTCATTTTATGACATAATCGGGCGCTTTTTCGGGCGCGAAAGAACAAAAAGATTTGGAATGTTTCTTTCCACCGGAGGATTCCGCCTCTCCCCTGAAAGGTTTGCGGGCTTGTATGTTGTAATTTCCATACTCTCCTCCCTTCTTGTCGCCCTCCTCCTCTTTATTTTAGGCCCTTTGCGCACTTCTCTATTTAAATTCGGGCTTTTTGCATTCCGCCCCCTTACAGTGCATTCTTCGTTTTTCATCCCCATTTTCACAATTTTAATTTCCTTTATATTTGCATTCGGGTTTATTGCACTGCTCGGCTATATGTTTGTCATACTTGCGGCAGACAAGAGAAGAAATGATGTTGAGGAAAACCTCCCCGACTTTTTGATACTTGCGGCAGCAAACGCGCGCGCGGGAATGACAATAGACCAGGCATTGTGGCATGCTGCAAAGCCTGAATTCGGAATACTTTCAGACGAGGTGCAGGTTGTTGCAAAGCGGGCATTTGGCGGAGTGCCTTTTGGCGAGGCAATAGGCCACCTTAACAAATCCTTTGATTCAAAAATAGTGCGCCGCACAGTGGCGCTCATAAAGCAGGGGCTTGCGTCAGGAAGCAGAGTTGCGGTAATATTAGAGCGCACTGCAGAGGATGCGCGGGATATGCAAATAATAAAGCAGGACATATCCGCCTCCCTCCTCATGTATGTAATATTCATAGTGTTTGCAGCAACAATCGGCACCCCCTTTCTTTTTGCAGTTTCTGCAAAACTGGTAATGCTTATGGAAGAGGTGCTTGGGGAAATTCCTATTGCCGGAGACCTTCCCGCAACAGGAAGCATGACTTTGATAAAGCCCCAGCCCCCAATCGTATCCAGCGAACAATTTTTCATTTTCGTCCTTCTCTCCCTTCTCATCACTTCAGTAACAGCCTCGCTTCTGATAGGGGTAATTAGAAAAGGAAACAAAAGGGAAGGAATAAAATATATTCCATTTATCCTCATTACCGGAGTGGCATTATTTTTCCTTGTAGTTGAGTTGATAGGGAATTTTGTGCGGGGGCTCGGCGGAGGATGAAAAAGCAAACAGATATGTTTTTATACTTCACGTCGGTTAGGTGAGGTATTGGAAAGTATTGAGGTGGTTGTTTGAGCAGTAAAAAAGGTCAATCCGCTATGGAATATTTAATGACATACGGATGGGCATTGCTTGTAATAGTTATTGTAATAGCTGTATTAATGTTTATCAGGCCATTCGGAGCGCCCGAAAGCTGCGTATTTCAGCAGCCCGGCTTTAGTTGCGAAGGGCACAGAATAACCGCAAACAATGGATTGTATGCAAGAATTACAAACGGGCAGCAAAAAAGCATTGAAAGAATTGAAATTGCATGCGTAAGAGGCACGGGAGATCCTACCGGCTACACTGTAGTGGCATTACCTGCTAATTATAATGGCCAGCTTGCACATGGCAGGGACTTTAACACAAATGGGCTTGACTGCGGCACTGTGTCTGCAGGCGAAGACTTTTCAGGAAGACTGTATCTGCTCTTCCATTACACAGATGATGACCCCGGAGTGCCTGCAAAAAGATCAGTTGCAAACATAATCGGCCCGGTACAGCCTTAACTTCTTTTTTCCTTTTTTTATTTTATTTTTCCAAACCCCTTAATTTTAATTCTTATTTTTACAATTAGCTTATATTTTTCCGCTTAACCTTTTTTCCATCCCCCAAATTTCCCGGCCTAACCCGCCTGCCTTTTCCCCTATCTTCCCCTTCTCTTTCTTCTCACTCTTCCCGCCCTTCTCAGCCTCAGCCTCTTTCTTTCAATAGTCGCCCCGACAAGCAATACCATCATAATTGTAAGCAAAGTAACAATCATTGTCGGATTGTATTTATACACCGGAAATGTGCTTGACAATGCTTCAAATCCGTCCATAATTGCAGTAATATTAAATATTGAATGCAATACTGTTGCAACCATCACTCCCGGAATAAGGGAAACAAGTGCCAATTTCCCCCATCCGTGCGATTTTGACCATCCAAGCGCAGCACCCAGCGCCCCGGTAAAGCATGCGTGCGCAATCGAATTGAAAAAGCTTCTATAAATTATCAAACCTGCCCATGATGCCAGCCCCATCTGCAATGGGTCTGTTTTTGATGCAAAATAAAGCCAGTTTTCAACAAATGAAAAACCAAGCCCTGTAGCCAATCCAAGGTGCAATCCGTGCAATGCATCTGAAAACTCATGGTGCCCCCACAATACAAGCAATCCCGCGCCTTTAGCCACTTCTTCTATAAGAGGCGCAACAACTGCTGTTGTCATCAATATAATTATTGAATTATCCACCCCCAGCAAGCTTCCAAGCACCCTTGCCTGGGTTGAATTTAATACAAGGGAAATAACCGCCGCGGTTATGCCCCATATAAACGCCCCCGCCAAAAACCTCAGCGGCATTTTTTCAACCAAATTATTGTAAATCCAAATAAGGGCAAAATAAATAAGGGGCATAATAAACGCCCCAATCAATGTAAGGAAAATTATTGTGGGCTTTTCCTCCCCCACCATAGTATTCCAAATAGTTGCCGCAATTACCAGAAGCAAAATAATCTCAACCACCCAAAAAACAGGGTTTATCAAAATATCTGCAATAATTTCTGTAAGCGGCCTGTTTTTTAATGCAGGAAAAAAGAAAGTTTTCATAGTATACTCTTTTTCAAATTTCTGCATCGACTTGCTTCTATATGCCCAGTGCGCCAGCACCAGCAAAACCGATATAATAACAATAGCTAAAATAGGCGCAACCACCTGCGCTGTTTTAAGTATTTTCTTGTTTTCCCCCAATTCATACCCGCTCCAGTCCTCTTCAACAGTAAAATACCTTCCAAGCAGAACCGCGCCCCCTTTTGCCACAATTGCATACTGCGTTTTTTCTTTTGTTTCCCCCCGATACCTTGCCTCAAAATCAATATCAAACTCCCCGCTGGAATTTTTTTGCACCACGCCCAAAATCCTTTCTGTTTCCCATTTCCCCCCCGTATTTTCCAGAAGGTAAATTATCCAATTCTCATCATCGGAATTTCTTATTTTTATATTCACCTCAATCCTTGAAGGGCTGGCATTCAGCTTTTTTTCCCCAACCTTAATTTCACAGGGCAACCCATACGCAAAATCAGCCAAATCCTCGTCCGCCCCATAGCTTAAATTTGAAAAAATTATTGCTGAAAGAAAAACAGAAAAAGCAAATATTGAAAATAAGCGACAATGCCCCCCAACCCCTTCTTTGTTTGCATCCAGCATGCAATTTCCCCTAGAACGGTACCAAGCTGCGCAGGAACAGCACTGCTATTCCCGCATGCTTAATCAGCCACAAAAATATCTTATATTCCCATTTGCTCCTCTTCTTAACTACATCCAGCAAAGGCTTAAACGCCTCTTTTTTCCGCCCCCCCTAATTTGCTTTCAGTTATTTTCAAATGCTCTTTTCCATCCACAATAGTTTTCTCTTCAACGCTTCCAATCTGCTTTTTAGCCTGCTCATACCACGGCGGAAGCGAAGATTTTTTCTTAATTATCGCTTTCAAAAAGTCTCCTGCATTTATTTTCCTCTCCTTTCCGCTCTTAAATGCTTTTCTCCACGGAATTGCAGCCGCCTCTTCCACAATAGCTTTCAAATCCGAAGAAGCATAGCCCCATGTTGCAAATGCCATAAAAGACCAGGGCATCACCCCTAAAATAGGCAGCTTTTTTGAATGCAATTTCATAATCTCCTTCCTCGAAATAAGATCCGGCTCCGGCACATAAATTGCCTTCCCAAACCTCCCGCTCCTTCTCAATGCCGGGTCAACATCCCACGGCGCGTTAGTTGCGCCTATTACAAGCACATTAACATTTTCAGATTCCATTCCGTCCATTTCATACAATAATTGGTTTATTGCCATTTTCATATATTGAGTGGATTGCCCCATATCCTCCCTTCTCCCCCCAAGCGCTTCCATTTCATCCACAAAAATAATGCACGGCGCATTTTTCCTTGCAGTTTCAAATATATTGTGCAAATTCTTTTCAGTCTGCCCAACATACATATCCAAAATATCTGAAATTTTTGCATTAATAAACGAAGAAGAGCATTCTCCTGCAGTTGCTTTTACAACATAAGTTTTTCCGCAGCCGGGGGGGCCGTAAAGCATAATTCCCCCTCCCCCTAATTTTCCGTATCTTTTTGCCAATTCCGGCTTTACAAGGGGATATATTGCCGACTCCCTAATCTGCTCTTTTAATTTTTCCATGCCGGCAACATCTTTGTAATTCATTTTCGGCTTTGAAAGCAATTTCACAGGATTTATGCCCTGCTGCTGCTGCCCGTGCGCCGCGCCTGCAGGATTTTCAGGCCCTCCTGGCACCCCCGGTGCAACCCCCCCTGCAGCCTGCTTTGCTACAGCAATTTCCAAATGGTTTTTTGCCTCGTCAAATTGGGGGTTTAATTCAACCGCTTTTTTATAATCCTTAATTGCCTCATCCAATTTGTTCATATAGTCAAAAGCCAATCCCCGGATATGGTATGCTTCGGCAAAAGAAGGGTTAATTTTAATCACTTCATTAAAATCAGCAACAGCTTTCTCATAATCCTGCAAGCATGCATAAGCCAACCCTCTATTGTAAAAAGCTTTCAAATATTTCTTATTCAATACAAGCGCTTTGTCATAATCCACAATAGCATTCTGGAAATCCTGCTTTCTGTAATAAGCATCCCCCCTGTTGTTATAAATAACCGGATTTTTCGGGTCCAATTCAGCAGATTTTGTATAATCTCCAATAGATTTATCAAAATTTTTCAAATTATAATAACACAGCCCCCTGTTGAAATAAGCTTCGCTGAAGGTGGGGTTGAGAATTATTGCCATATTATAATTCTCAATAGATTTGTCATACTCCCCTTTTTCAAAGAGAGTATTCCCCTTATGGTAATATGTCCTTGCATCAGTCGGGCTCGGCTTATCCACCATATTCTATTACCTTATTTATTCGTCTATCCTCTCTTAATTTAAAAATATGAGCAATACATTTATACCTCTTATTTTATTTATTCTTATGCCACAATTTCATCTATATGCATGACTTACATGTAATAGGTGCACCGAACCGCGGGGGGGCATACGCCTGCCCTTCGGGCAGTCTATCGCCAACCGCTTCGCGTCTGGCGACCCCCCCTCAGTTTGAGGTTCCTCCGGATCCCCCCCAGAAATTTGATTTGCATGTAATAGGTGCCGGACCTGCCGGCATATTCGCCGCTATAACCGCCCTGCGCAATGGAAAAAATGTCCTTCTCAGCGAAGAGCATGCTTCAGCCGGCTCTCCCGTGCATTGCTCAGGCCTTGTTTCAGCAAGCGGGTTGCGCCAATTATCAGATGTTGCGGATTACAGGCAGGCAGTGCTAAACACCATCCGCAGGGCCAACATCCACGGAAAAAACAAAAGCTTTTCCCTCAACTTCCCTTTTCCCAAAGCTTATGCATTTGACAGGCAAAAATTCGACGAATTGGCAGCCCAAAAATATATTGATGAAGGGGGCAAAATAGAATTTAATTCCAAAATAACCCAAACAGATGATATCAAATCCAAAAATATAATAGGAGCCGACGGCCCCACTTCAACAATTTCCCGCCTCTTCTCTTTTCCAAAAATTTCCTCATTTTGCTCCTGCTGGCAAGGCGAATTTTCCTACTCCTCCCCAGACATTTCAGCAGTAGAAGTATTTCTCAACCCTGACTGGTGCCCCGGGTTTATGGGATGGATTATCCCCTTAAATAAAGAAAAAGCAAAAATAGGCTTAGGCCTTTCCCCCGGCAGTGATTTGCATATCGCAAAACAAAATTTCCTAAAAAACCTTAACATTGTTTCCGCCCCCCCGCTTTCAGAATTTTCAGCATTAATACCCCTCTCCCCCCGCCCCAAAACCGCCCATGCCAATAATGGCTATAATATATGCTTGGCAGGAGATGCTGCCGGGCAGGTGAAAGCAACTTCAGGAGGTGGAATTTTTTTCGGAGCGCAATGCGCCCGCCTTGCAGCAAAATATTGCACTTCCCCCTCTTTATATGAAAAAGAATGGCGCGCAAAATACGGCATGGATTTAACCCTCCACCGCATAATGCGCATGGGGTTGGACATGCTTACTCCTGACGGCGTGGATTTATGGGCAAATTCAGTAAAATTTTTCAAAATTGACAATTTGCTTTGCGAAATAGGGGAAATGGACGAATATTCCAAAATGCTCTCTTTTAAATCATTAAACAAATATATGAAATTAATTTCAAAATAAATTATTGGGTTATATTCATGGCTAAAAAATTCGATTTGCATGTGCATTCAAATTATTCAAAAGATTCTATTAATTCTATTGACAAGCTAATCCAGAAATATTCAAAATTAAAATTTGACGGATTTGCTATTACAGACCACGGAGATATGAATGCCCTTCCAAAAGCGCGCGCATATGCAAAAGAAAAAAATATTGAAATTGAAATTATAGGCGGATGTGAATTTCTTTCAGATAAAGGGGAAGTGCTTGGATTATGCATAGAAGAAATGATAAATGAAAAAGAATTCGGCCCTCTTTGCGACGCCATCCATGACCAGGGCGGATTTGCTGTCCTCCCCCACCCCTTTGATTCTCTACGTGGCCATGCCTGCAACCCAACCCTTCTCCCCCCCGAATTATTAAAATTGATAGACGGCATAGAAACATTAAATGCCCACTGCCTCTACCCCTCTTTCAACCAAAAAGCATCCCAATATGCCCTCCAGCATTCCCTCCTCTCCACAGCAGGTTCAGATGCCCATTTTCTTTTTGAATGCGGTGCCGCATTTACAGAGATTCCCGAAAATATGCAAATTGAAATTTCCCTCCGCCGCAAAAAAACAATTCCAAAAGGAAAAATACTTCCTTTTTATGTGCACGGCCCCCCCAAATTAACCGCATGGGCAAAAAAATTAGGAATAATTCAAAAACCATCCCCCTAACTCATCGTTTCATTTAAATATTCTAATTTCCCCCATATTACCATGGCTTCTGATAATTCCACACCCTCCCATATTGCAATTATACCGGACGGCAACAGGAGATGGGCAAAAAAGCACGGATTAGATGTGTTGCGCGGCCACGAAAAAGGAATAGAATTAATGGGCGAAGTGCTGAAATGGTGCAGGGAAGAAAAAATCAAAATGGTTTCCTTCTGGGCATTTTCAACAGAAAATTTCAAGCGCGACAATGAAGAAGTTAAAGGATTGTTTGATGCCTTCGACTCCCGGCTTTCAAAAGTGTTGAAAGAGGCGGAATTTGAAAAGCACGGGGTGCGCGTCCGCTTTATAGGCAACATTTCCCGCTTCCCCCTCAAAATTAGGGAAGGAATAAAAAAAGTGGAATCAGAAACATCCAAATTCGACAAATATTTTGTAAATTTCTTTATTGCCTACGGAGGGCGCGCCGAATTAATTTCCGCCGCCAAAAAATTGGCAAAAGACTTTTCCTCCTCACCAGATAAAATAGATGAAAAAGAATTCGAATCCCGCCTCTGGTCTTCCGGAATACCCGACCCGGATTTAATTATCCGCACTTCAGGGGAAATCCGAATTTCCGGCTTCCTCCCATTCAAATCCGTTTATTCAGAATTTTATTTCTGCGAAAAATTATGGCCAGACTTCTCCCGAGAGGATTTATTAGAAGCATTGCAAGAATTTTCAAAAAGAAAAAGAAGATGGGGAAAATAAATGGAAAAAATTTCAATTGCAAAAATTGAAAATCAAACCAAGAATTCCTCAGTTTCAACATTCTTGGAAATTTGCAACACTTTTTCCTCCCGCGCAAGGGGCTTGATGTTCAGAAAATCCCCCGCCTCCCTCCTCTTTGAATTTGACTACCCTGACAGGCACGCAATTCATTCTTTTTTTGTTTCCTTCCCTTTTGATGCGATTTATTTGGATGAAAATTGGCAAATAACCGACATTTTCAATTCCATTTCCCCTTTCACTTCCCATATCTCCCCCCGTGCAAATTCCAAATATCTTCTCGAGCTTCCTATTGGCTATTCTCAAAAATTAAATGCAAATATTGGTGATAAATTAAATTTGGTGCGGGATAAAAATGGAAAATTCAAATAACGATTCCCCTTCTTTGGGGTGGAAAGTGAAAAAAGAAAAAAACACTTATGACTGCGCCATTCCCCAATTAAGCGAGGATGAGGAAGAATTTCTGCGCCTTTTGGCAAATGAATTTTCAGAATATTCAAAAAATTATGATGCATCCACCCCTTCTTTGGCAAAAAAAGCAGTAGACACCCTTTTCTCCCAATTGCTTTCAAGGGAAGGAATTGAAGTTGATGATGAACAACAAAAATATCTTTCCAATGCAGCCATTTCCCATTTGGCAGGCTTCGCACCCCTTGATGCAATGCTGAATGATGAAAATATTGAGGAAATTGCGGTAATCGGAATAAAAAAACCAATTTACGTATATTTAAGAAAAAAAGGATGGCAAAAAACAAATGCCTCCTTCACCACACACGAGCATCTCATACACATAATAAACAAAATGGCCCGCTCTTTAGGAAGAAGAATTACTTCCAATTCCCCCCGCATCAACGCCCTTCTTCCAAACAACTCCCGCATGCATGCTTCCATCCCCCCACTTTCTAAAGGAGAATTAACAATCCGCCTCCACTCTTCCACTCCCTGGAGCATAGCAGACATTCTCCAAACAAAATCCACTACCCCCCAAGCCCTCTCCTTTCTCTGGCTTGCATTTCAATCCGACTCCTCAATTTTAATTGCAGGCAACACCTCTTCAGGCAAAACCACCCTCCTCAATTCCCTTTCCTCTTTCATCCCCCTCAACGAGCGCATATTGGTAATTGAAGAAACCCCTGAAATACGCCTCCCCCACCCGCATTTGGTGCAATTAACAGCAAATGAGGATTTGCAAATTAATATGACAAATTTAGTGCGGGATTCTTTGCGAATGCGCCCTGACAGGGTAATTGTAGGGGAAATTCGCACCCCTCCGGAAGTTGAAGCATTTGCAGAAACCCTTCTTTCAGGCCATGCGCGCGGCTCTTATGCAACATTCCATGCCCAATCTGCAAATGAAGCAATCCGCCGGCTCCAAAATTTAGGAATTTCCCAAGACGACCTTTCCTCCCTCAATTTCATTGTAATGCAAAGAAGAATTGCAAGATATGATGCAAACAAGAAAAAGCAAAAAGAAATAAGAAAAATGCTCGGCATTTACATGCTTTCCAACTTAAAATTATTGCCGATATTTGAATTTAACCCCAACAACAGCCAGCTCCTCCCAACCCCTCACCTAAAATCCGCACTTTCCCTCCTCTCCCAAAAATTAGGCATTCAGGAAAAGCAAATTAAAAAATTATTTTCCTCCCGTACTTCCTTCCTTTCCCGCCTCACCCCGCGCCACCCGGACGAAATAACAAATAAAATGCAAAAATTTGCATACGGCTGAGTAGGCAATATTTACGAAGATTCCTCATCTTCCAAATACAAGGAAACAGCTTCCTTCAGGTTTTTAATCGCCTCTTCAAAGCTCTTGCCCTGGCTGGCAACATCCACTTCTGGGCAGTGGGCAACATACCAATCGTCTTCTTTTTCGACAACTGCTGAAAACTGATGCTGTATTTTCATCTGTTTCACCAAAAATATATGCATTCCTGTATTGAAAAGCTTTCTCCTTTATCCTCTCCCTCATTTTTATACTTTCAGAGCCAAATAAAAAACAATGCCACATTCTGAGCTTTTCTCATTTCTTGAAATTTTTCCCTTCTCCTCCCTTTACACCGGCAAAAAAAGAAAAGCAATGGAAATTCAATGGAAAAAAGCCCACACTTCCCTCCCCCTCAATGCCGCCCTCAACTTCCTCTTCTTTCTAAACATTTTCTCCTCCTCCCTTTCATTCTTCCTCGCATTTCTCTTTTTCTCAGACATTTTATTCTCCTTTGGCATTTCCCTATTAACATTTGCCCTTTTCCTTCTCATCGGTTTCCGCCTTCCTTTGTTTATGGCAAACCGCTACTCTTCATTAATAGAATCAGACCTTCCATTAGCTTTGCGCGCAATTTCCCTTCACTTAAAAATAAAACTCCCCTTTGAGCAATCCCTCCTCCATGTTGCAAATTCAAATTACGCTTCCTCCCAATTATTCAAGCACGCGCTTTCTTCCATATATTCAGGCCAAAGCGTCCCTTCCTCCCTTTCCCAAATAGCTTCTTCCACCACTTCCCTCCCATTCTCCCGCGCCATCCACTCCCTCACTTTAATTTATGAAGAAGGCACCCCCCCGGCCACCCTCGATTCTTTGGCAGATGAATTAATTTCCCGCCAGCTTTCCTTTCTCCGCCTCCAATCCTCGCGCATTGCAATGATAGGATTGTTTTTTGTAGCTTCTTCCTCCCTTCTCCCGGCTTTTTTCCTAATACTCAATATAGCAGCCGGCCCCCTCCTAGGATTTTCAACAAGCGAATTTTCAATATTTCTTTTCTATATTTTCGCCCTCCCCTGCATAAACTTTCTCATCCTTTCAATAATGTTTGCCTCCGCCCCCTCGCTAAAAAACGCATTTCGCCAAAAAGCAATAGAAAAAGAAACAAAAAAACTTCTTTCCTCCTCCCCCTTCCCTTCCCTTTCCTCCCCCCAGCTCCTTCTTTTTTCCATCATCCTCTTTCTCATAGGCTTCCTTTTCTCCTCCCTCCTCTCTTTCCACACTTTCTCCCCCCTCATCGCCCTCCTCTTCGCATCCCTCCCCTCCCTCCTCCTCACATATTATGAAGGAAAAGTGCTTTCCCATCTTTCTTCTCTCGAATCCGAGCTTCCGAATATTTTGCTTGCAGGCGCCTCTTCCCCCCGCTTCTCGCTTGAAACCATGCTTTCCTATGCATCAAAATCCTCCTCCCCTTCCCTTTCCCTCCAATCCACCCATGCATTGCGCCAATTAAATGCAGGCACCAACCCCATGCAAGTGCTTTCCCAATGGTCTTTTTCCACCCCATCAATAATGCTTTCCCGCGCCCTCATCCTTCTTTCAATAGGCTATCAAACCGGCTCAAATTTGCAAAAAGCATTGCGCGCATCTGCAGAAGATTTGATGTCAAATTTCAATCTCATACGCGAGCGCGCCTCCCTCCTCTCAATGCAAAATTACACCCTTATTACAGCAACCGCCCTCTTAGTGCCTGCAATATTGGCAATTTCCCTTTCCTTTTCCACCCAAATATCAGAAATCCAGCTTCCCTCCTCTTCCCTTCTTTCAGCAACAGAAATTTCAGAACCAAACTCCCCCCTCCTCTCCCCGCCCAATACTAAAAATTTAATTTCAGCAGCCAGCACCGCAATTCCCATCTACCTTTTCCTCAACTCCCTTCTTGCAGCATTTTTCATTTCCCTTTCTTCAGGCACAAGGGAAAAATTCATTCCTTATGCAATATTTCTCACCCTCATTTCCCAATTAGTATTTCTGCTAATAACCCAGGGATGGATTGGAATTTAGCACATTTTTTATACTCCCACTCCCCATTAAAATTGGTGTGATAAGTGGACATAAACGATGCATGGAAAAGCACATGCAAAGTAGTACTAGGCGAGGAAATAGGCGAATTGCAGGAATATGAAAAATACCTTTCTAAATATGTCGAGCCGATTTATGAAAAATCTTCCACCCTTTCAGGCAAAAAAGTAATAATTTCCCGCCCCTCTTTTTGCAAAAATGCAAATTTCATTTCATTTGA
>JBDRNY010000061.1:0-7628 GCA_043810635.1 Microcaldota archaeon
TTTTTTAATTTTCCAAAGCTCATGCTAATCACCTTTGGACCAGATGATGATGCTCTGCAGGGCTGAATCTTGGTCGCATCTTATTTTACGAGGGAAAGAAGCAAAAATCTATTGGTTCAGAGATAAAACGCAACGCCCTAAGTATTTGGCTAGGAGTTAACTATATAATATTTCACTTCCTTGAAAAAAGGGGTGGAGTTATGAATAAGAAAGCATTTGTTCTGTTTTTGGCTGTATTATTAATTCCTATGGCAGCTGCAGAAAAAAACGAAAGATATATTGCAAATACAAATTCTTTTCTAGACAAGCTTTATTTCCAGTTTTCAGGATGCGAAATTATGCATGAATTGGAAGATGCTACCGCAATAAAATGCCCGCCGGGCATAGCATCCAAATTTGCAAATGTGCAAGAGGATAAAATTTTGCATATAATGGATATGGATGCAAATATGCAAATTAATGCAGATGATGTATGGAATTTGGGCTACACTGGCACAGGGATAACTATTGCAGTATTAGATACTGGCATAGACACCGACCATCCAGAACTTAACGCCAGCATTGCAGGCGGAATGGGATTTGGCTATTCTACTTATGAAGATGACCACGGGCACGGCACCCATGTATCCGGCATAATTACTGCAAACGGAGTAACCCCTTATGCAAAAGGAGTAGCTCCAAATGCAAATGTTTGGATGGCAAAAGTTTGCAATGCTGCAGGAGAATGCTATACTTCTGACATGGCTGCAGCAATTGAATATATTGTGCAAGGCCCTGACGGCATTGCCAATAACGGGGACGAGCCTGCTGATATTATGAGCATATCAATAGGGGGCGGCGGAACCGGAGGCCCCAACTGCAACCGAGACTATCTTGCCCAAAAAGTTAATTGGGCTGTCAGCAACGGGGCAACCGTAGTAGTTGCTGCAGGAAACAGTGCAGGAGTGGTATCCAGTCCTGCATGCGCATCTGGCGCAATTGCAGTTGGTGCAGTTGACAAAAATGATGTGCGCGCCTATTTCAGCGGCACAGGAAAATCCCTTGACATTATGGCACCAGGAGTTGCAATCTATTCTTCAGTTATCGGAGGGTATGCTTCCTGGAGCGGCACATCAATGGCAACTCCCCATGTTTCTGCAACAATAGCTTTGATGAAGGAAAAAAATTCCACTATGACAGATGCGCAAATAAAAGAGGCATTATATAATACAGCTGTTGATTTAGGGCTTTCTTCAAGATATCAGGGCAATGGAAGGTTGGATGCATATGCAGCAATTACCTACACTGGAGAAACGCCTCCACCGCCTCCCAATGAATGCAAGCCCCATCCTGTGAAATGCAATTGTGATGGAGCTTGTACAGGAAATGAGAATGTGAAATTCTGCCCGTGGGATTGCCAATAAATTCCTTCTTTTTTCTTTTCTTTTTTTTTAAAAATAGACTTTTATTGCACATACCCGATAAATTTCCCGCTTGAAATTTTAGGGGGCATGGTTTCACCCTCCCCCCTGTATTTATATGCAATATAAATTTTGCCCATAAAATGCTCTCCCTGAGTAAATGCAAATTCAGTGTCTATCTCCCCGTTTTCATCAATATTATGGCATTGCAATTTGAATTGCTTTCCAGAAGAGGCGGTGCCAATGCCTTCAGGCATTTGCCCTGTATTAATATTATTTCCATAAGCAAGCATCGGCTTTTCCCCGGGCACCTGAAATGCAGGGCTTTCAAAATTCCCGTCTCTCCCAACTCTTGGAATATTTTCCCCCCTTGCGCAAGCCATTCCTATTATTTCAATTGTTTTCATCTGGTTGTTTGATATTTTTGCATACACCACATTTGTTGCACTGGAAGAAGAATCCTGCGAAACCAACCTCTGATTCGAACAACCCAAAGCATATCCGTCAAATATGCATGTATCCGGCGCTGCAAAAGGGTTGATAAACATCAATACTGCAACAATTATTACAATGGCCAGCAGTGCCCAGCCATAAGTCATCAAATATTCCATTGCCGCCTGCGCTTTTGCCATATTCAGAGTATTAGGGCTTTTCTTATAAATCTTAAGATTAAGCAGTTGCATCACCCTCTTTTTTAGATTTCTAAACTAAATTATTTCTTATTTAAATGTTTCTTATTTTTTCGAAACCTTTATAAATACCAATTTATAAAATAGAAACCATGAAAAAGAAAGAATTAGTATACCGGCAAATGCTCTATTGGGCAATGCAAAAAAAAGCAGGCAAATTTACCCAGCTTGAGCTCTCAAAAAGCCTCCGCATTTCATTAAGCACAGTAAACAACGCCCTCTCCCCTTTGGAAAAAATGGGGGCAATAGATGTGGGGAAAATGGGCTTCAAAATATTGGATGCAAAAAAAATTCTCCTCTATTTTGCAAGCATAAGAAATTTGCAAAAAGATGTCATATACAGCACAAGGGCAAATATGCCTGTTTCCCAAATTGAAAAATCCATGCCCGCAGGTGCAATTTATACTGCCTATTCTGCATGCAAATATCTTTTCAGCTCTGTGCCTGCAGACTATAGCGAGGTTTATGTTTATGCAGATGAAGCCGCACTTGCCAAAATAAGGAGGCGCTTCACTCAAAACAGCCAGCCCCCAAACTTATTTGTGTTAAGGGCAGATGCCGCCCTGCCTGCAATTTCAAAAACCAATATTGCGCCCCTCCCTCAAATTTATGCTGATTTGTGGAATTTGAGGCAGTGGTATGCAAAAGAGTTTGTCAAATATTTGGAGGGGAAATTTCCATGGCAATAGAATTTTGGAATGAATTGCTTACAAAAGAAAGCTGGGAAAAGCTTGTGCAATTTAGCAAAGAATATGATTTCATTTTAATCGGCGGCTGGGCTGCCTATCTATGGACCCATGCCCACAAATCAAAAGATATAGATATAATAGTGGATTTAAACACCCTCAATGAGCTCAAAAGCAAATATGATGTAAGCAAAAATGAAAGAATGAAAAAATATGAAATTAAATTTGAAAAATTTGACATTGACATCTACCTTCCTTTCTACTCTTCTCTTGCAATCCCTGCAGAAGATTTGCAAAAATACGCAACAAAAATTGAAGGCATAAAAACTCTCAAGCCCGAAGCTTTGCTAATATTAAAGCAGGGGGCGGAAATTGAAAGAAGGGAAAGCATTAAGGGAAAAAAAGATTCCATAGACATCCTCACCCTCCTCATCCATTCCGAAATTGATTTTAAAGAATATTCAAAATTATTGAAAAAATACAAATTGCAAAATTATGCCAGCGAGCTAAAACATGTTATTGCAAATTTCAATGATAAGGATATTGAGTATTTGGGAATTGATTTTGTAAAGTACAAGAAATTCAGGAAGAAAATGCTTGAGAGGCTAAAGAAGCTGCAATAGTGTGCAGTATGATGCACACTCTTGTTCATTACAGATGCACACCTCCATATATTGTACTGAACACTATGCTGGCGGATTGGAATTGTTGGCAATTGAATGCCCGGGTGTTTAAATACTATAGCAAACCCGAAAAGTTTTGCAACAAACTTATGAAGCCTTTCTTGAGGGTTTGCTATCAACTTTGCCCTGTTGGGCATCCTACAAATTCCAGAGAAATTTGGGATACTCTTTTTCCTTTTGGAAAAAGCGGGCCCCAAAACCGAATCCCGAAAATCCCTTGGATTTTGGGCCCCTTCGCCAGAAGCGAAGAGGGCGTCGGTTTTGTAGGGAAGTCCGTCCAGCTCTGCTTGACCGGCTTGCAGGTCGCATTACGGCAAACCGTGAGAGGTTTGCCGGGTTGCACGCCTAAGCGGACTGCAGCATTTTAGCGGACTGCAATATGTGGCATCAGCTTGCCACGGGCAGGCCGATTATATGAAAGCAGGGGTTTCATAAAATGGAGTTTATAAAGAAGCTACTATTGCACTTATTGAAACTTTATTTTCAATTTTTACGTAATTATTGAAAACAGACTTTCAATTTTTACATAATGTTTATAAGCATTTCTATCCATAACTTATTATGAAGATTGAAGATATTACAAGGCAAAATCCTTGGTGGAAGGCAAAAGGCTGGGAAGAGCAGGACAAGCATCTTAAATCACTCAAAGTGTTGAAATATGTTTATGAAAGAAACGGCTATATCCCAAAAAAAGACGGAGCCGTTGTCATCTACGGGCCGAGGCAGGTCGGAAAGACCACTTGGATAAAAAAGCAGGTTGTTGAACAGCTTAAAAAAAACAAGCCAACAGCCATATTTTACCTTGACTCTGAAATGGTGCGCGATCGTTTTGAATTATACAAAATAATCCATTCTATAAACAATCTATATTCCCCAAAATGCATTTTTGTGGACGAAATAAATTCTGTGGAAGACTGGGAGCGTGCAATAAAGGCATTGGCAGACGAAGGCATTTTTAGAAAAAAGCAGGTTGTTCTTACCGGCTCAAGCTCGCTGAACATAATGAAAAAAGCCGAAAGGCTTCCCGGCAGGATGGCAGAGGGGCAATATAAATTCAGGTTTTATCCTCTAAGCTTTCTTGAAGTTGCAAACCTTTACGGGGTTAATGCAGAAACTCCTGACAAGTCATTGGCAAACCTTGGCATGCTGAACTCTATCCTCCATAAGTATTTTGTGCACGGCGGGTTCATCCGCCCGCTTAATGAGCTTGACTCAAAATCAGAGCTTGGGCGGGATTTATTTTCAATATATTCTGCATGGATAGACGGCGAGCTTGCAAAGGTGAAAAAATCCCCCGAGATTACCACAAATATTATGGATGGAATAGCCGATGCGCTTACAAATGAGGTTTCATGGAGCTCACTTTCCAAAATAGTTACCCATCCAACAACTGCCGAATATGTTGAGAGCCTCAAGGACATGTTTGTTCTCAATTTCCTTGAAAAATCACGGCATGCAAAGGCAGGAGCACCCAAGAACAAGAAGCTCTATTTTGCAGACCCGTTTCTTTACTGGCTTTCGCTCTTTAGGGCGCGCAAAATATCCTCAATCAGGCTTGCAGACTTGGATTCAACAACCATGGGAAAGCTTGCTGAATTAAGCGCCTATAGCTCCATAGTCCAGTTTTTGGATTATGAATCAGGGGAAAATGATTTTGATGCCCGCAGGCATGTGCATTTTGAAAAAGAAAGAAGCGGCGAGATTGATTTTATTGCAAAATATAAAGAAAAAACCTTCAGGCTGGAATGCAAGTTTGGGCAGATTGGAAAGGAAAAGCCAGGTGTTGTATATCTGACAAAGGACAAATTTGATTATAACAAATTGCCCCTCTCCGTATTTCTTGCACATCCATTCAAAAGCCTTGAATTGCCGGAAAAATTATTGTAGGCGCTTTCTTCATCTTCTATATTTAGCATGGCATAGTACAAAATATGCAAGAAAATGATGGTTATGGGGGACAAAATAAGATATTTGTCCAATCAGCTTGTGGCGGGCGGTTTTTAACATGCCGTGTTTTCCATTAGCTTTTTTATATATCCATCAAAAATAAGTTAACTTTAAAAGGTTTAGTTAACTAAATATTTATCATGTTATTAAAATTAAGTAAACCTGAAATGCTCTTACTTAAGCAATTGTGCGCTCAAACCCTTACACCAGGCCAGCTTGCAAAATTGCTGAATTTAAAAAAAAGCTTTATAGCCCGCATTTTGCACAGCCTGTCTGAGAAGGGGCTAATACTTGCAAGCAAACAAGGCACTGCAAAGCAAATCCGGCTTTCACCCGCATCCCATGCCCAAAATTTCAAAAAACTCTCAGATTCAAGGCCTGATGCAAAAATGGAATTATGGCTTTGCTCAAAAGCAATGGACATACTCATTCTGGCATCCCATTCTGAAGGCGGCATAAATATCAGCCTGCTTCAAAATGAGATGAATTGCTCAAAGCCTACCATGTATAAAATATTAAACTCCCTTTATTCTGCAGGAGTTGCAGCCAAATACGGGCAAATTATCAAAATTACAGACCCCTTATTGTCAAAATTCTCAAATTCTTATGCAGACAATATCCAGCTAAAATTGCAAAAAAAGGCATCTGGCCACAACACTTCAATCAGAATCAGAAAGCACGTTGTCCTGAATTCTGATGCCCAGGAGGTGCCTTCATTTTTTTCCAAAACAGGAATATGCGCGCTTGCCGAGGCAGGGCTTGAGGCAAATATCTCCTCATATAAAGATTTTTACTTTAATCTTGATGCAAAGAAGAGAAATCTAAGCATGGAAGAATCATTTATCCATGCATTGCTTATCTCCACCCTTGCACAGCACCCTGATTTGCCGCTTTTAATATTGTTTTTTGCAAAAAATATGCGCCGGCTTGATATTGCTTTTCTTAAAAAGCTTGCAAAACAATATTCTGTTGAAGCAAAATTTGAAGAGCTGAGGCAGGCGGCAGGCTATTATGAAAAACTGAGGGATTTTGAATGAGGGCAAGCTTTGGAAAGCCGGAATTGCGCGCTGTTTTTGAAAATATCGGAAAAGCTTTGAGCTGCGATGTTGAAGTTTTCCTTATTGGAGGCGGTGCAATGTGCTTCCGCAACCAGAAAAACGCCACAAAAGATTTGGATATTGTTTTCAGGAGTGAAAAAGAGTGCAGGCGCTTTATCCGGGCACTGGAAAATCTTGGCTTTGAAAAGCACAAAATTGTTGAAGCAGAATATAAAAAAATGAAAGCTGCGGGCATATGGCAGAATAAAGCAGGCTTTAGGTTTGATATTTTTGTAAAAAAAGTATGCGGCGCGCTCGAGCTGTCCAAAAGCATGGCATCAAGGTCTGAATTGCTTGAAAAATTCGCAAATCTTGAAGTAAGGGTTGTTTCAAATGAGGATATAATGCTTTTCAAGGGCATTACGGAAAGGGTTGATGATGCAAATGACATTGCGGCAATTGTGCGCACCTCAAAAATTGACTGGAATATTATTATGGAAGAATGCATTACGCAGAGCAAAGCCGCTTCATGGTATGGCTTGCTTTACAATAAGCTTGCGGAAATCAAGGAGAGGCACGGGATAGATGCGCCAATAGCGGGAAAAATCCTCAGGCTCTATAAAAAATCCCTAGTTAAAGAGGCATATGCCGGTTATATCAAAAAAGGGCTAAAACATGAAGAAGCTATTGCCGAACTTAAAAAAAGAGGGTTTACACAAAAAGAAATAGGTGATGCATCCTAAGAAAGCCCCAATGGCGCGGTATTTGGCTATTAATCATATTTTTATTCTTTCACTCCCCCCTCTTTCCATGGTGTTGGTGAAGAACTCATCCTGTTTTTCTATATTTGCATTATTTTTATTTTTGATGAGTATTTCGTTTTCCATCACTTATATTGATTCCTGCCAACAATTAGATATTGCAAATGAGGAGTATAGGCTGACTGAAGATGTTTCAAGCACAAGCACATGTTTTAGTATGACTGCTCCAGGAATTACATTGGATTGTGAGGGGCATAGCATAACCGGAACAATTCAAGTTGATTCTGATGGGGTTTATTCAAATCAGGATAGAACAAAAGTAAGAAACTGTGAAATTTCAAATTGGTATAATGGATTATATTTTTTAGATGTAGATGATGGCGAAATAACAAACAACATAGCAAATTCAAACAACTTTGTCGGCT
>JBDRNY010000062.1:0-15716 GCA_043810635.1 Microcaldota archaeon
TTTTTTAATTTTCCAAAGCTCATGCTAATCACCTTTGGACCAGATGATGATGCTCTGCAGGGCTGAATCTTGGTCGCATCTTATTTTACGAGGGAAAGAAGCAAAAATCTATTGGTTCAGAGATAAAACGCAACGCCCTAAAAAATACCCCCGGCAGAATATATATATAAACACCCCCATCCATAATAATTCATCAAGTATTTCTCTCTTAGAATACTTTATGCTGAGGTTGAATTTATGAAATTGGTTATAGGGGATCCTTCCACAGGCAAAACCTATCAAGTGGAAGTGCCTAAAGACAAGGAAGGCTTGCTCATTGGAAGGAAAGTTGGAGATGCTATTGACGGAAGCTCGCTCGGAGCTGCGGGCTATACATTGAAAATTACCGGAGGGAGCGATACTGCCGGCTTTCCGATGCGCCATGATGTATCTGGCCCGAGAAGGGCAAAATTGCTTCTTTCAGACTCCCCCGGCTTCAGGAAAGGGGGGGAAGGAGACAGGCAGGCAAGAAGGGTTAGGGGCAATATAATTTCAGATGAAATTGAGCAGATAAATTGCAAAGTAAAAGAAAAAGGCCCCAAACCATTGGATGAGCTTTTTGGAAAAAAGGAAAGTAAAGAGGAGAAGAAATAATGCAGGCTGAAATAAATATCGGATTGGTGGGCCATGTTGACCATGGCAAAACATCCCTCACAAAAGCGCTTACGGGGAAATGGACAGACACCCATTCTGAAGAATTGAAGAGAGGGATAACAATACGTGTAGGCTATGCTGACACTGCTTTTTTTAAAAATAACAAAACCGGCAAATATCTTCCCGAGCACCAAATACCAAAAGATTTGAAGGAAAGCTATGAACTCTCGCGCCGTGTTTCTTTTCTTGACGCACCCGGGCATGAAACACTGATGGCAACCATGATATCTGCGGCAAATATTGTTGATGCAGCATTGCTTATAATTGCGGCAAACGAACCCTGCCCCCAGGCGCAGACAACTGAGCATTTGATGGTTTTGGATATATTGGGAATAAAAAATATTGTAATTGTGCAAAACAAAATAGATTTGATGAGCAAAGAGGAGGCGCTTGAACATTACAAGCAAATAAAGAAATTTGCAAAAGGCACAGTTGCGGAAAACGCCCCCATAATTCCCATTTCAGCAAATTATAATGCAAATATTGACGCATTGATAGAAGCTGTTGAAACAAAATTGCTTACCCCTAAAAGGGATTTAGGCGCCCCTGCCAAAATGTATGTTGCGCGCTCATTTGACATAAACCGCCCCGGGCACGAAATAAGCAAATTAAGCGGCGGAGTGCTCGGAGGGTCTGTAATATGCGGACAAATAAAAAAAGGAGACAAGCTTTCCCTCCGCCCCGGCTTGCTAAGAAGAGTAAAGGAAAAAGATGTGTTTGTGCCTGTTGATCTTGAAGTAACAAGCCTTAATTGTGCGCAAGGGCCTTTGGAAAAGGCGCATGCCGGCGGATTGATAGGGGTTGGCACAAAGCTTGACCCTGCGGTTGTAAAAGGGAATTTGCTTGTAGGGCAGATACTTGCAGACAGCAAAGCTCTTGGGAAAGTTGTGCAGCAGCCTGAAATTGAATACACCCTTATCAACAGGGAAGGGTTTGAAAACGCCCCCCTCAGGATGGGCGAGCCTCTTGTTATTTCAATAGGCACCGCAACTTCAATAGGCGTGATTACAAAACTTAAAGGAAAAAAGCTTTTAATGAAATTAAAGAGGGCTATTTATACAGATAAAGGGGCAAAAGTGGCGCTTTCAAGAAGGATGGGGCAAAGATGGAGGCTTTCCTGCTTTGGCACCATTTTGTAAATAATAAATAGTGCTTTTGCTTTGTAGGCGATTTATTTGAGAAAAAATAAAAGAAAAAAATTAGATTTAACTACTTTTGAAGGAAGAATTGAAAAGCAGGGCTATCACAAAGTAGGCATGCATTCTGCAGCTAAAATATGCAAATATGCAAAAGATTCTATATTAGGCAAAACTTCCTGCTACAAAAACAAATTTTACGGCATCTCCTCCCACCGCTGCCTCCAATGCTCTCCTGTATTGCAGTTTTGCAACCTTTCATGTAAATTCTGCTGGAGATTAATCCCTGAAACCAAAAGTGGGTGGGTGGAACTGCCGCAATCTGACCAAACTTCCCTCAGGGGGGGAGGGTCAGGAAGACCCTCAAACTGGGGAGGGGGGTGTCCCTCCTCCGCGGTTCGGTTTGAGTGGGACGAGCCATTGTTTATTGCAGAAGGATTAATTTATGAGCAAAAAAGGATAATGTCAGGCTTTTTAGGAAATAAAAAAGCAAACAAGCAATTAGCAAAAGAGGCGATGGAACCAAACCAAGTAGCTCTTTCCTTAATTGGCGAGCCCACAATCTATCCAAAAATGTCTGAATTAATAAAAGAATTTCACAAAAGGAATATGACAACATTTTTAGTGAGTAATGGCACATTTCCAAATGCCATTCAGGCGCTCACCACCCTCCCCACCCAATTATATATTTCCTTAATTTCCCCCGACGAAAAAACCTATGCAAATGTAACGCAACAAACACCTGCCCAAACAAAATTAAATTGGAAAAATTTCCTTTCCTCGCTTGAATTAATGAAAAAATTAAGTGAAAAAACCCGCACAGTATTAAGAATGACTTTGGTGCGTAATTTAAACAATGAAAATTTAGACGGCTATGCAAATTTAATAAAAAAAGCAATGCCCCATTATGTAGAGGTAAAATCATTTGTATTTGTGGGCGGAGCAAGAAATGAATGCCGAGGGCTGAAATTAAGTGATATGCTTTCAATGGACGAAATAAGAAAAATCAGCGCCGAGCTTGCTAAAAAAACAGGTTATTTGTATGTTGATGAGCACAAACCTTCAAGGGTTGTATTATTAGCAAGAAATAAAAAGGCGAAAGAGAACAGGATGATAACCTGCGACAGAAAAGGCTAAACTCAACAATTTTCAAAAATGCCTTTTTTATCAAGAATATCTTCTGTTTTTTCTCTAAATTCTACTGGGTGCATAATTTCAATATCTAAACTGAATTTCTTTACTATTTCCTCCAGCTTTTTGTCCGGTAAAACCTGTAAAAGAAACACCTTGCAATCTATTCTACGCGCTACTAGATGATCTAAAACGTGTTGCCAATTTCGAGTTTTTCCAAAATCCTCTACTCTAAAAAACTTTATTTCCTCACTTCCCTCACTAGGCAAATATCTAAAAGGCTTAAATGAATACTTTATACACTGACTTAGTACACAGCAAGCTATCTTTTTCTTCGCACTCTCACAACCAATAATCTCATCTATGACGCCCAAAATATTATCTGAAATATAAATTCTAGTGTCAAACAAGCCCCTCTTTGCAAATATGTGCTCCAGATGAATCTTGTCACATTCTGCGAATACTTCGTCTATCTCACCAAGAATAACAACTCTTTTGTAATCCCTTTTTTGCTCAGGTGGCGTATCTGACTTCTGGCATATATGATTTCTAATCTCATCAGAAACAACAGGCACGCCTGAACCATATATCTTTTTCTTCCAACGCAATATTAGTCTGTCCGGCAATAACATTATCACATCACTTATCTTGAATCTCATGTCCTCTGAGGTTTCCTTATCCCAAAACCTGGTCTTTAATATCTCACAAATCTCAATAAGCTCATGCAGCGAGAGAATGCCTGCCGGTTGTTTTTCAAGTTTTGATTTGAGGGTTTGCAGTGCTACTTCAAATTCTGCACTGTTCTTTGACATCAATTTATTTATTGTGTCCGGGAGGAGTTCTCTCATTTTTAGAAAAGTAGAATTCAATTTATTTTGTTTATTATTTCTAGAGCCATTTTGTTGTTTATATGTACATTCCATGATAATATGTCCATCAATCTATTTTTAAATCCCTGTCATAATCTTTTTCAAAAAGTATTCATGCACCCTGCTTGTGCTTAATTCCGGATGGCATGCTGCCCCCAAATAAAATTTCCCCCCATTTCTTTCTTCAACAATAACTGCGCCGCCAGATTTTGCTAATTTTGCAATTATTTTCACATTTTTCCCGATTTTCTTTATTTTCGGAGCACGTATAAACATTATTTTTTCATCATTTAGCAATTCGCAATTTAATTCGCTTTCAAATGAATCCAACTGGCTCCCATAAGCATTTCTTTCTACTTCAATATCCATCACATTAATTCCTTTCTGCCCTTCCACTTTTCCATTTGCATTTTTTGCCATCAATATCAATCCAGCGCATGTGCCAAAAACCGCCCGCACCTCTTTCAATTTCTCAATCATCCCCCCCTTCTCAAGAAGAAGAGAAAGAGTGGTGCTTTCTCCCCCCGGCAAAATAATTCCATCCAGCCCCTCCAATTCCTCTTTTTTCCTTACCTGCCTTATTTCAATATTTATGCCTGTTTCCCTGCTTGCCTTTGCCAATGCATTGCTATG
This sequence comes from Microcaldota archaeon, assembly GCA_043810635.1. GTDB lineage: Archaea > Micrarchaeota > Micrarchaeia > Anstonellales > Anstonellaceae > 1-14-0-10-45-29. The sequence goes on from JBDRNY010000062.1 coordinate 4,463, forward strand.
CTCAACTACATTCCCCTGCAGTGCAAGCACTCCAATTTTTAGCATTTAAATAAGCACCAAACCTTTCATTTTTTGTGGTATCCCGCTAATATTTCCTCCCGAGGCTTCCTGAATCTTTTCATTTAATCCACCTCGGCTATTGCAACTTGCTTGTTGCTGCTTTTAACTTTATGGTGCATCTTCCTTTCAAATGCCTGAGCTGGAGTTTCCAGCTCATCAAAGTCCAGTGACATGTGAGGCTTGATGTAGTTATACCAATGCATCAGCTCATCCAGGCTTTCAAATTCATCAAGCTTGCTTTTTACTGTGCCAAAAAACCTCTCAAGCTTTCCATTTGTCTGGGGATGGTTTACCCCGCCAACAATATGCTTAATTTTATTTGCTTCCAGAAACCTCTCAAACTTCGTAGGGCCTTTCTGTATTTTCTCTGAAGCATTGCTGAAAAACTGTGAATCATGGCCTGTAAGCATGGCTTTTGGCTTGCCATGAGCCATAATTGCCCCTCTAAGCACCTTGAGGCTGTTTTCTGTTGTTGGAGAATCAAAGAGCCCATAGCCTACAATAAACCTTGAAGCGTCATCTTCATATGCAATAAGCCATTTATCTCCTAATTTTGTCCAGTCTGTATGGCAGAGGGAGTTAGAGTGCTTTCTCTCCCATCTCACCCATGCCTTTCTTTTCACTTTCTTTTTCAGAGGCTTTGCCATACCATAAGTATTGAGAATATCCTGTATTTTATTGTGTGGTAGCGGTGTTCCTTGCTTTTTGAGTATCTTCTCAAGAAATGTTGCCCCTACATGATAATTTCTCCTCAGAAGCAGTACCAAGTCTATCTCATCAGGAGTTAAGGGGGTGCTTCTCTGTTTTCTCTTAGCAGAGAGGCAGAATGCCCTGCCTGTATTGCTTTTGTATTCCCTCAGCTGCCTGATTCTTCTTGGGCTTACTTTCTGCATTCTTGCTATCTGCCGGATACTCATAATTCCTTCTCTTAGTTGCTTCATTATCCAGTTTATTTTCCTTTTATTCAGTTTTGCCATAAAAGGTTTAGATTGCTTCGAGAGGAAATTTAACTGGGATAGGACAAACCTTTCATTTTTAGATAGATTTATATATTCCTAAATATAATATGCTGTTGTAATTTATATAAATTAGTTGTATTCAGGTGGGTGGGAATATGTTAAGAAAATATAGTGGAGCTCCCAATCCTCCATCAAATCCAGCTAACGCCATAAGAAAATCAAAGTCGCTTACAGCACATTTGCAGAAAGCAAATAAACTTCTTCTCTACAATTATTTCAACAAAACGGGCCTTATTAAAAATACCAAGCGGCGCTATCTCCGGGGCCTTGAGATAATGGAACAAGCGGCAGAAGGCATTGACATCCGCATTAATTTTAAGGAAACGGGCAAAGAAGTTAAAGTTGATTTAAAAGACGAGCAAATCCCCCCCACACTTTATCATGCGGCATTTAATGCAGGGATGGATTTTTACAATATACGCGACAGGATGGATATTTATGCAAGAATAATTGAGTTTGCAAAAAAATATATAAAAAATGAAACAACCAGTGAAGCCACAATAGCGGCAATATTAAACCTAATTCAAAAATCTATTCCGCCTAATAAGTTGAAAGAAATAAGGATTCTTTAAAAAGAATAACCTACCTCTCTTTTTCATATTTTTTCAATAATTCCGTAAAAAGCATCGGCACCAATTTCATTTTTTCAGGAGTTTCCACATATGCAATTCTCATCTGGGTTTTTCCCGGATTTTCCTCCCCTTTCTTAACATTGTAAAAGCCAGCCATGGGCGCAACAAGCAAAGTGTAATTTTTTTCTTCAAATTCAATTTTCCCTTTTTGCGCGCAATACATTACAAATTTATGGGCATCAAAATTTTTCGCAACATTTCTAACGTCAATTACAGCATAAATTGTTGCATCAGTCGAGGATACAATTATTCCAGGCATTTTCTTCCGCAACTCTCCCGCAACTTCAACCATCATTTTTTTGTAATATTCCCTTTGTTTGGCATACCATTTCTTCAATTCCTCATGGCTTTCATGAGCCAATGCGCCAAGTATATACTGCCCTATTGCATTCGGGCACAAATTTGCAGTATATTCCGCAACGCTTTTTTCATGAAATTCCTTATTGTCAGTAACTAATGCTCCAATCCTCAACCCGCAGGCATTCCACACTTTAGAAGTTGTCTCAATGCTTATTCTTCTTCCTTCAATTCCCTCAACAATTTTATCATCAATGCCCCAAATGCTTGAAGTTTTACTCCCAGTATATTGCATTTCCCGGTATGCTTCATCACTTATTATCCACATATCATATTTTGTGCACAATTTCGCCAATTCAATCATTTCCTCTTGCTTGAAAAATTGCCCGGTAGGGTTGTCATACGGAATTACAACCATGGCACCTGGATTGTTTTCCTTAATAACTTTTTCAATCTCCTCTAAATTCGGAAGGGAAAATTTCCCGTCCTCTTTCAATTTCCTTTTCACAGCAACAACTTTCCTTCCCACCCTGTTTGCAAAGAGCATATAATTTGTATAAGCCGCATCAATAAGCAAAAGCGGCTTCTCCCCGCTTCCTGCAGCACCGCAGCAGCCTACTATTGCCAATTCCATTGCCATGCTTCCCCCATCCAATATTTGGGAATAAAGCTTGCCAGTTGAAAATCCGCTGGATGCAATTATATTCAAAAAAGCATCATTAGCTTCCTTCTCCCCGACAGTTGCAGTATATCTCACAACCCCTCTGAAAAAGGGCTTTCTTTTCCGCACAAATTTTTCATCCTTTCATGCATTGCAGGGTGCATTGGCAACGAAACATTTCCAATTGCAACATTAATTGCCTCCACATCATCCTTTCTTTTTGCAAATTCAATTGATGCCAATCTTATTTCAGAAGGCTGGCGTGTTTTAAAATGCTCAGATATTTCAACCATTAATCCACCTATTTGAATATTATTCCTGTTTCCTCACTCCAAAACAGCAAATCTAAATGCTCCATTGGAATTTTTATCCTTTCTGCAAATTTTCTCATTTTTCCCTCAATTTCAATATATTGTTTATCACTCAGAGATTTCGGAATGCTTCCAATAGCCCCGTATTTTTCCAAATTTTTCAATATATGCCTGTCTAAAATTGCAATTTCTTTTCCCAAGCCGGTATTTCTCAAAAAATGGCTTGCCTCTTTCATTCCCAAGCCTGTTATTTCTTTTGCAAGCATATTCCGCAATTCCCCCTCATCCCCCGCACTTTGCAAATATCCCCCTAACTTTCCCTCTTCAAACAATTTTTTTCTTGCCTCAATAATATATTTTGCCTTATTATTATGAAACCTTACCCCTGAATTCAGCAAAACCTGGGAAATTTCCCCCCTGGAATTTGAATATAATAATTCTTTTTCCACAAGCCCTATCTGCGCCTTCCATGCGGCTTCTGCAGAAGAATTTGCGGCGCAAATGCAAAAACAAAGCTCTGAAAGCAATACCCCGTCCCCCATTTTCTTAATTTTTGAAAAATCGTAAATCCTGCCCCTAATCTCATCTTCTTTAGCATTATACTTTTCAAACAACTCTTTTCTGTTTTCCATTTCAATTCCCACGGGAAGCCATCTTCTCTTTTTCATCCATGCTTCTTACATCAAGCGAAGGCATGCATTCCCCAAGCCCTTCACTCACTTTTGCAACAATTTCCGCATCATTAAAATGAGCTGTTGCTTCCACAATAGCCCTTGCCCTTTCTTTAGGATTTGAGGATTTGAATATTCCGGAGCCGACAAAAACCCCTTCACAGCCCAATTGCATGCACAATGCCGCATCTGCAGGGGTGGCAATGCCTCCCGCAGCAAAATTAACAACAGGCAATTCTCCTTCCTCCTTCACTTTTTTAACCAATTCAAGAGGCACTCTCATTTCTTTTGCCATCATTTGCAATTGCTTTTCATCTGCATTTTTCACATCTTCAATTTGCCCAAAAACAGTGCGAATATGCTTTACAGCTTCCACAATATTCCCGGTGCCCGCCTCGCCCTTAGTGCGAATCATAGCCGCCCCCTCATTAATTCTGCGAAGGGCTTCCCCCAAATTCCTGCAACCGCAAACAAAAGGCACTTTAAATTTCCATTTATCAACATGATTCTCTTCATCAGCAGGAGTCAATACTTCTGATTCGTCAATATAATCCACTTTAAGCGCTTCCAATATTTGCGCTTCAACAAAATGCCCCATCCTGCATTTTGCCATCACAGGAATAGTCACAGCTTCTTTTATTTCTCTTATTTTAAGCGGGTCGCTCATCCTTGCAACCCCCCCGTCTTTCCTAATATCTGCAGGCACCCTTTCCAATGCCATTACAGCAACCGCGCCAGCTTCCTGCGCAATTTTGGCCTGCTCGGCATTAACCACATCCATTATTACTCCGCCTTTCAGCATTTGAGCCAGGCCTGCCTTGAGCTTAAAGCTGCCGATAGAATTATCCGAATTCATATTTCTCCCTGAATATATTTAGACTGTATTATTTATAGGGCTTACACTATTGAAAAATCAGCAAAATGCGCTCTCTATAAGAATAGGCGCGTCTTTCGGAGCTTTGCCTTTTTTATATATTTCCATTGTTATGTCCAATTCAAACGGGTTTTCCTTAATTTTTCCTTTTTTTACCGCCTCGTGCGCAGCAACAAAAATATTTAAGCTCGCTTTTTCCATTTTGTTATCCTCTAGTCCGCTCTCCCGAAGTGTTTTTAGGCTGGTATAACTTCGCTCAAGTGTTTCCAAGACTTTTGCCCCTCCCATTCCGTTTTTCGCTTTCTTGAGCGCAATAAGCATCGCAGTGTACCTAAAATTTTTTTCTATTTTTAGCATTCTTCCAATCTGACGCATTTTTGGCACCTTCACTAAACCTGTTGCAATTCTAATGCCCCTCCTCCTATTTAAATAATATGTCACAAATGGCATATTTTATAAATATTTAGCATAAATATGTATATTATGTCACAATTGGAAAGGGAAGTGCATGAATTTATGCTTGCAAACCCCGCAATAAGAAAAAGCTATAGTGCAAAGCTTATCAACAGGAGGGCATTGGCAAGAAAAATAATCAGGGAAATGCCTGAAATAAAAAAAGCGAATTTTGAGGCAATTATTGCTGTTTTAAGGAGGATGGAATTTGAAAAAGAGGAAGGCGGAGCCACAGTTTCGCTTATTCGGGATGCGGCTGTTGTTGTAAAAGACAATATTGCAATTGCTAATTTGCAAAAATCAAATGAATTGGTAAAAAGGATTGAAAGAATTATTCCGAAAATTTCATATGAAAAAAACGAAACATTCAAATTTGTGGTAGGCACCTCTTCAATAAAAATATTTTTGGATGAGAAGAATTTGCATTTGGTTGATGCATTTGCAGGAAAAAGAGAAATAATATATATTCACAAAAAAATAACCGAAATAAGTTTGCAATTCCCGGAAAAAGCCGTTTCCACAAAAGGAATTTTATCATTCATCACTTCTTCCCTTTCAATAAATGACGTGATAATTGAGGAATTTCTTTCCTGCTCTCCGGAATTATTGATTTATGTGCGCGGCGGGCAGGCATTGAAAGCTTATGAAACAATAAAGAAGATGCAAAAATAATGTTTGGGCGGTTTGTTTATGATAATGTTTGATGGAATTTTGCTTGGATTGGCGGCAATAGCTGTTGTCGGATTTATGCTCTTGGCAATTATAGCAATTATCGCATTCATTTATTTCAAATTTATAAAAAAGAAAAAATAATCGCCTAAACCGGTCCATAACTTTTACATATTTCTGCTTTGCTTTCAAATAGGGGAGGATTTCCCCCCGCCTCTCTTTGCCCGCCTCTTGTTTATTAAATATTAATATTGTTATATAATACTCAAATACATGGAGCAATATTTTTATGACAATAATAATCGGAATACCTGAAAAAGATACGCGGGGCAGGCCCAAAAAATACCTGCACTATGACACTAGATGGAAAGGACTAAATATAGTGAATCGTTCTTTGCTTACTGAAGATAGCTGCCCGTCAGAAAAAACCCTTAAAACTATTGTTGAAAATGATGAAAAAGAAGCCAGAAAAAACAAAAATCCAAACTCTATGTCAGAAACGCAAGAAACAATCATCCAAAAATTTTATAAAAAACATGTGATAGAAAAAGACGGGAGAATAAAAGTTGCCAGCAAGCGTGAATTGGAAAAAGAAGACGGGCCTCTCCTGAATTCAATAACGCGCAGTTTCAAAGACTATCCTTTTTTTGTTGCCAAACTAAAAATAGCATACTGCCGCCTGAAAAATTTGGATTATTCAAACATCGGGCTTACGAAAAAAGGTTTTGAGCCGTATATTGGGCATACTAACCCAAACCCAGGGCCTTTAGAAGAAAATATAATGAAAGAAATCAACACCAAAAAACTTTCAACCCAAGAAATTGTCAAAAAATATCTTGAAATAATAAAAAAAGAGGAATATACAAAAAAAGATGCTATATATTTCCCTGAAAAGGAAGAAATTGAAAAAGAATGCCCCGGGCTTTATTATCAAATAAAGAAGGAATTCCCAAGCTTGCGTGATTTTGAGTTTTTTCTTATTTTTGAAGAGGGGCATTTGGAAGGATATTTGTATGATAAAATATTGGAAATTTTATACAAAGAAAAAACAGACTTTTTTGAAGAGAAGTTAATGAAAAAAGAGGGGTTAATGAAAGTATTCCAAAAATGTTAAAATCAGCCGTACTGGTCCACAACTTTTACATAACCCGGCTTTACTTTGTACAAATCTCCCTTGTAAATCAATTCATCCAAAAATCTCCTGGCATCAATTTCCGATATATTGATTTTCTCACTTTCTTCAATAATTTTGTTTATTTCAACAACATCAAATTTTTTCTGCAATTCCTTTGATATTGCAAATATATGGTTTATTTTATCAACTTGCGATTTTGGCCTGCCTGTTGCAAGAATATCCACATCAAGCGCCCCGGTTTCCCTGTCTCTCATAATCTGGTCATGCATGAAATTAAGCAAAGAAATTGCCCTGTCAGCATCCTCTTTTTCAGCAATATTCGAGTTTCTCACTTTTGCGCTTGCTTCAGTAAGCCTGATAATTCCCTCAATTTGTCTCGGAGTTATGGGAACTGCCCCCTGCTGGGCCCCCCTCACTCTCAAATCAACATAATATTCCTTAATTATTTCAGATGCTTCCTCGCTCAGCACCGGCTGGCAATTTTTTCTCATATATGCAATATATTTTCTTAAAAATTCCCTGTCAATCCCTTTTAATTTCTCTTCTTCCTCCTTCGGCTTCCGGTGGGCGGTGAGTATTTTTTCAGCCATTTCAGAATCCTTCACTTTGTCAAGAATGTCATAAATAACAAAAACCAAGTCAAACCTTGAAAGCAATGTCGGCGGAATGTCAAACTGCTCTGCAGGCAGCCTGTTTCTGTCAAACCTGCCAAATTTCGGGTTTGCTGCAGCCAATATAGCGCATTTTGTGCGAAATGTTGCAACCATGCCTGCTTTTGCAACAGAAACAGTTTGTGATTCCATTGCCTCATGCATTGCAGCACGCTCATTTTCATCCATTTTATCAAATTCATCAACAGCAGCCATTCCCCCTGAAGCAAGCACCAATGCCCCTGCTTTCAAAGTCCACCCTCCCTCGCCCAATTCATCTCTTTCAGCAGAAGCAGTCAATCCCGCCCCTGTAGCGCTCTTTCCTGAAACATACAGCCCTTTAGGCACCAAATCCCTTGCATATTGAAGCATCCTTGTTTTCGCGCTCCCAGGGTCTCCTATAAGCAATATATGCACATCATCCCTTATCTTGGCTCCCCCGGGCATCATCTTGTTTTTGGTTCCTCCAAACATTTGCAAAGCAACTGACAGTTTCACTTCATCATGCCCGTAAATGCCCGGCGCAACCGCTTTCTGTATATATTCATACGTTTTCGGGTCTTTTGACATTTCCAATATTTGCTTTTTCTCGTCTTCAGTAATAGTTATCTCTTCAAAATCCCTTCTCAAGCTGGAAATATTATTCACTTCAAAATATCTTGAATAAATGCTTCCCCCTGTTGTATCAGCACCCCGCCTTCCCCTCTGCCTCAAAGGAGGGCGCAGCCTTAAAATTCCTGTTAATTCAATCGATTCCCCGGGCGAAAGCATATTTACCAATTCATCTTCCATATACAATTCAATTTTAGCCGCAGGCGCCCCCCCTCTTAACCTTTCAAGCAATTCCTGAGCTTCCGCCCTCTGAATATCAACAAAATAAGACCCTTCCTCATCCAGTTTCAAGCTCCTTCTCCTGCATTCGGGGCATATTTCAGGCGCTATCATTTTTCTTGTAATAGGCACCCTCAATATATGGTCGCACATAAGGCATTTGTACAATGCAACTTTTACCTTATGCATCACTTCCGCCCTCTTCGTGATAATTGCCTTCATCGAGAGCAGTTTGTCAATATGGGAAGAAGACATATCTTGTATAAGCTTTTCCCCGCCCATTCCTGTTATTCTCACATGAGGGGCAAATTCAATATCCATCACGCCTGCCTTCGGCTTTTTTATTATTTTTTCAAAAGCAGGCAAAGCAATATCCGGCTTGTCCAATACAAAATCAGCCAATTCTAAATTAAATTTCTGAATATCAGTATAATCCACTATCAGGCTTCTATTTGTGGGATAATTTTCCTCAACTTCTTTGAGCGGTTGCTTGCAATAAGCTTCAACAAACTCCTCCCACAGCGCCATCAAATGGGAGTCATCAAAATCCGCCATTCTACCTCCCATCCATATATGCATGATGAAATTTATATAAAGGTAAGATTCGGGGAAGTTTGATATAGAAATAAAAACCCTGATGCCGTTGCCTGAATCTCAAATTTCTATTTTCTCGCCTGCAACAGGCGCAATTGCATCAAAACCTTCCAATTTTAATTCTTCTGAAAATTCGTTCATTTGCCCAGCAGCCCAATCTTTAAAAGTTGAGTTAGTATATTTGTTCTGGTGAGGATGTGGCTGATATGCAGCGCAAACCCGATTCTGGCGCAGATGCCGCTGCCTTATTTCTAAAGCTTTATTCAAATCTGCCGGTTGCGGAACGGGCGCATGTTGTTTTGGTGCTTGAAAATGAGCCTATAAGCTGGGAAGTGGCAAGAAATGAAATTATTCATAAGACAAAGCGCGCTGCAAAAATACTTAAAAAACTGCAGGAGCTGAAAATAATATAGCGGTGCATCATGGCTTTCTCCGAAGATGAGGCAAAAATTGTGCTTGAAAGGCTCAGGGTTATGCCAAGCACGGTAAAATTAAATATTGGGAGCTATGACTCTTTCACAAGGGACCAGCTTATGAAAGCAGTTTCCGAACGCTCTGAAATCGGGGAGCTGGTAGTCAAAATGCAGATGGAATATCTTCGCTCTTTCAAGGGCAGGGTGGGCGAATGACCAATAGCGGGGCAGACTTTCTGATGACGGCTCCTGAGCATGATAATGTAACTTTTTATTGCGCAAGGTGGAGCAAAGAAGTTGCGGAAGAAGCCAGGCGCAAAAATTTGAATGTGGCTGTTCTTTCAAAAGAAAAAGCAAACCAGGCGGAGTTTGAAGGGCGCCTTAAGAAAATACACGCAAGCAATTTTGCCGAGGTAAAAAGAAAAGGCCTGTAAAAAATGTGCAAAAGAAAGATTTATATACCCGCATCAGGATTATACTACTACTATGAGCCCTGGTAATCCAATGGGTTGCCAGATGTATTATAATTTCTTTTGGCGTTCTATTTTTCATGAAGGATAAATGCTGTGTTTTTATAGACAACCAATATCTAATATGTGAATAGAACCTAAAGCGAATCCCATATTCTCTTTGCTAGTCGATCATTCCATTTTCGTTTGAGGTTTTCTTCGCCAAGACGGGCTTTCTCAGCTTGAGCGAGAGTTTGCGCTTGGATACGTCCTTTACGTTCTTTTTCCTGCGCAAGTTTCAATTTTGCCTTGTGGGTTTCCTCTTTGGCTATTTTAATGGCTGACTGATGAGCAAAGCGCCATACTATATATAATATAAGAAGAAACACCTACTGTAATTAGTATAAGGCCAAGAGAGAGGAAATTGGCTAGCACCAAAACCGTACCGCATATTACTGCGGTTGCCGGAGTGGCAAGTTTCCCTATTTTTACAATATTTAGCTCTAGCAACTCCATAAAGGTATCTAGAATGGTTTATTTATTTCACTTTTGATACAGTACCCTGCACACTTTGGATACTTAATGATGCAAGTTCCGACCCTGCACTTCTAAATTGGTTAGATTACATTGTTAAATATGGATAGATAAAATTATTAATGAAGGTGATAGTAGTATTTTATGGTAACTGAAGAGAGTCGTTTGGCAACAAAATGGCTTAAACTTTCGGCAAGTGAACTTCTAGATCTAGTATTGAACAAAATTGATATCTACGAAGAAACAAAGAATCTAAATAAAACCAAAAAAATAGATTATCTGGTATCTTCCCATTATGACATACTTAGGCCATATGTCGATTTTCTTCAAAGATCAAAATATTCGAGTATAAATAAAAGCCTCTTTTTCAAAGAAACTTTCAAGTTACTGAAAAATAATTCTGCATTCGATAAGAATGATAAGAATTATGTAAATCTGGTTCTTAGTTGTATCGTTAACGATGTTCATGTTGAAAGTATTGATAAACTATTTCATCAGTGTAAGATTCGGAGGAACAAAAATATCGAGATCTATAAACTAAAAACCGAACACCGCGATCCGGATCTCAAAAAGATTGGAGAATGTATGAAACGTTGGAATAAAGAAAATGAAGATAAGATTAAAATCTACTTGGACTCTAAAGATGACGGATACTACATAACGGTTTCAAAAGAATTCGGGGTAAGAACCTTTTGGTATTTTAAGAGTAGAACAAAACCAGATACCATAAATAAAACAACAATTCATCCCATCAAAAGATATACATTTCATCTGTATAGAGATAAAATAGCATGGATGATAAAAGGAAAAAATAATTTAGAATCTGAAAAATCATTCCTATTTATTCTAAATCATATTTTCGGTCAAGAGGTTGCTGTTGAAAAAAATAAACGCACAGTAATACAAAAAATTGAGAGAACTCTACGGGAAAGCAAAGACTGCAGTAGTCTGTTCAATAAAGTGAACCGTATAAGAGACGAAACCATAAGAAAAATAGAAAA
>JBDRNY010000063.1:0-20077 GCA_043810635.1 Microcaldota archaeon
CTTTGCATAAAAATATCAAAGGAAAAAGCAAATGCAGTGCACAAATTTTTAATTGAAAAAAATTTTCTTGATAAAAATTACAAGCCGATGCGCAAGGGAAAATTTGTTTTATTTCCGATAAAAAAAGAGGGAAAGAAAGAAATAAAAAAATTAATAAAAAATGCAAATGTCTCATTTGCAAATTTGCAAAAAAGAAACTTGCCTTCCCGCCCTTCCCTCCCCTTCTCCTCATTTGACATTATGGGGGAAATTGCGGTATTGGAAATTCCTTTGCATTTGCAGAAAAGGGAAAAAGAAATTGCAAATTTGATTTTAACGGGAAATAAAAATATTAAAACAGTTGCAAAAAAAATCGAAGGCACCGGGGGGAAATACAGAATACGCCCGGTGGAAACAATTGCGGGAAAAAAAATTACAAAAACAATATGCGGGGAAAGCGGATGCAAATTTTTAATTGACATAAATAAGGCATATTACACTCCCCGCTTTGGAAGCGAAAGATTGCGGATTGCGAAATTGGTGAAAGAAGGGGAAAATATTCTGGTATTGTTTGCGGGAATCTGCCCTTATCCTGTTGTAATTGAAAAAAATGCAAAAGAAAATGTGGAAAAAATTATTGCAATTGAATTAAATCCCCATGCCCACAAATTTGCGTTGCAAAATATAAAATTAAACAAATGCAAAAAAATAATTGCTGTAAAAGGGGATGCTGAAAAAGAATTGAAAAAAAAGAAATACAAAAATTGGGCAGACAGGGTAATTATGCCCCACCCGTCCGAATCTTTGAAATTCCTCCCCCTCGCATTAAATTCTGCAAAAAATAATGGATTAATACATTTGTATGCATTTGATTATGCGGGGGCAAATGCAAAAAATATATTTAAAGAAGCAGAAAAAATTGCAAAAAAGCAAAATATAATTGTTGAATTAGTTAGGTGGAAGGCGGTAAGGCCCTATTCCCCCTCCCTTGAGCAGGTTGTTGTTGATTTGAGGGTGCGGAAGAAGCAATAAAAAGCCCTAATTCCTCACATCAATTAATGAAAAGCAGGAAAGCGCAGAGCAGCACCGAATTTCTTATTTCCCTCATCCTGATAATTATTATACTTGTTGTAATGTACGAGCTTTCCTTTGATATGTCATTAAGAAAAGATTTGATTGCTTCCCAATATGAGGGAGACAAAATTTCTGCAAAAATAGCAAGAACAATAGATTGGGTCGCAATAACAGGCCCAGGCACAAGCATAATATTCAGCGCCGGCGCCTACCCAAGCCAATTTATCATAATATCCGGCTCTGAAGTGATAGCATTCGGGCAAAGCAACAGCACAATGTCAATATCCCCCACCCTTGCGGGAAACGCCCAGCAAACTTCATATTTTTCATCAAACCAAAATTTGAATGTGAGTTTTAATGGAACAAATGTTACAGTCACCCAGATGGGCTAGTGTGAAAAAAGGCCAAAGCCATATGGTAGACCTGATAATATCAGTTTCAGTATTCATGATTTTGCTTGTAATAATTTATTCTGCATGGTTCAGGACTATTGATACAACAGCCGATGAAATTTTGCAATTCCGGGCTGATGAAGCCGCCGAGCGCGCAACAGTTTCTTTGACAAAATCCCCCGGCTTTCCTTCCAATTGGGCAGCCAAAAATATCAGCCCTTCCTCAAGCGATTTGAAAGGAATCGGCATTGCCTCTTCCTACGGGGTAATCGACCCGACCAAGCTTGAAATTTTGGAATATTATTTTAATAATTCCGCATATTACAATTCCACAAAGCAGAAAATGGGCATTTCCCCGTTTAACGGGGATGTGAGGGTAAGCTATCTAAACGGCACAAATATTTCTGTTATGGGAAGCCCGCCCGTGGTGAGCGAGATGGTGCTTGCAACCCACCAGCGCCTCGCAGTATACAAAAACAACACAGTAATTGTAAGGGTAAGGGTATGGCAAAGCTGAAAAAAGGAATTATAATGTCTGTTGAAGCGCTTTTGGCAGCGCTTGTGCTGTTTGGCATGTTTCTTATAATGTCCACCCTCATCTCCCTTCAGCACGATTATCAAAAATATTACCCCCTGCTGCATTCCTATTCCCAGGACATTCTTTTAACAGGGCAAAAAAGCGGGGCATTTTTGCAGGTGATTGAAACAGAAAATGACAGTTTGATTAGAAATATGGCAGATTCCCTTCCCCCTTCGGTTTGCGCGCAGATTGAAATTTATGGAAATGTAACCGGTCCGCCTTATGGAAATGCAACCACCCCGACAAACATGTATTATTCCTACACCTCCCAAAATTGCACGGCAGATTATCTTACTCCAAAAGCAGTCTCCTACCGCACGTTTGCTTTGCACCGCAATTCCACTTTAAATTCATATTATTGGATAAAGGCAATTTCATACCCCAGAGGATGATTATGAATTTCAAAAAAGGGATGATATACACAATTTCTGTCTTCATTTTGGCAGTAGTATTGCTGGAGCTTCTTTCCTATTCAGTGCAGCACAATGACCGGCATTTGCAGTATTTCCTCCCCCCGACAGAAGGGGAGATGCTTGCCCTCCGGCTTGACGAGCTTTCTTTTCTTACAGCTGAAGCGCTTGGAGTTGACGCGCAAATGGAAAGAAATTCCACTCACCTTTTATTTTACATGCAGGACAGCGGCTTTCCGCTCACCCCCGCTTCAAACGGAAGAGCTTTTATTTCCCAGCACAAATCCTGGGTTGAAATGGGTTGGACAAACATTTCCAACTGCCTTGTGGATTTGGATGTAAGCATCCCGAATTCAACAGGCAGAATCCTTTCTGCAACATCAGGGTTAAATTACACCCAAAACAATTCCCTTGCAGCCAATGATTCTGCCGCGCTTTCAATTGAAAACGGAATCAACATATCTTCTGTTGCAGTAAACATATACTGCCTCTCCCCGCCAAACACCGCGCTGGTTACATACAATGACTGGCCTTCTGACGGCACATGGAGAAGGGCGGAGATAGTTTATTCAGATGACACCGCTTTCCCCACCCATGTAAATTCAGTATTGTTTAACCAGGGAAATGTGCATTATTTTGCGGCAAATTATTATGACGGGGACGGCGACTGGATGCAAAGCGTTCATGTTGACTGGGCAAAGCCCAACTACACCCTCAATATTTCCGCATCCACAAACGCTTCCTACACCCCTTCAATTACAAAGCAGGATGTCAGCTGCACCTGGAATATTTCCCTCTCATTAAATTATACAAATTACACTAAAGAATCATTTTACATTCCAATAAACACCACACTGGCATACCAAAATTCAACTTACAAAGGCTATCTTATTCTTGCGAGAAAATAATTATTTTTTCTCATGCGCGAGTGCGTCTGCGCCGGGCGGAATTCTCTGCATTTTCGATGCATTTTTTCTTATCATATTATGTATTTCATCATTCATTTTGTCAACATCTGCATACATAAAATCTTCTGCGACTATTTCCCTTTCAGCAGTGCCGCTTGTATTTATCTGAAGCGCCGCCACTCCGATTATTTTGTCTGTAAAAGAGCGCTGTATTGTGGAATCTGTTATCATGCTTATATGCGCTTTTATTTTATGATGGCTCAGCACCCCTTTTTCATAAGCCACTCCGTCTTCTGTTGTATAAAGCTTGGTGTGGCTGCTGTTTAGAATGCTGTGCGCAATTCCGATTATTATAATTGCAATTCCAACTCCAAAAAGCCCGATTGCAATTAAAATGCCCCATATTTCCAGCATTGCAACTATTCCCGCAATAAACAAAACAATTGCAAACAATGCCGCAAGGGAGTATTGCTTTATGAAATACCCTTTCACGCTCGGATTTATCATCATACCTTTCACTCTTTATTCCAATGCTTATATTGCTTTTCCTTAAAACAGCCCCCCCGCTCTCCCCAAAGATTTAAATGCAATCTCTTGATTTTCATCAATATGCTTCAAACCAAGATAGACAAATTTGTGGAGGTGGTGAAAAAAGAGAAAAACCCCACAATAAACCGGGTGGCAGGCCTTCTTCACATGTCCATCCCGGCAACAGAATCCCTTGCATCTTTGCTGGAGCAGGCGGGAGTGGTGCAAATACACTACCCATTGAATGTAATGGAAAAGCCCCAGCTTATTTTCCAAAAGCTTCCAAAAGAGGAGAAAAGGGGGGCTGACGAGGATGTCAGCAAAAGAATAATTGTTTCATACACATTCAAGGCGGACGCAGTGCCTGCAACCGTTGAAATTATGGATTATGACCAGTACAAATTGTACAAAGTTTCGCTTGTCGAGCTTTCGGTGTCGACAAGAATATTCCTTGACCAGATAAAAGAGCAGTTGATAAAAGACGTTCCCCCCGAAGCAAGCAATGTTTCTGATGTTGAAAGAATGATTGCAATAAGAAAGAATTTTTATGAAAGCATCAAAAAATCCTTGGGAAAATTCGAGCTTGGGATGGAAACAACAGAGATGCTTTCAGGCCTTCTTTTGCATTCAATGTTCGGATTGGGGGAATTGGATTTGCTCAACCGGGATGATTGGCTTGAGGAAATTGTTGTCAACAATTCAAAATCTTCTATTGCAGTATACCACAGAAAATACGGCTGGCTTAAAACAAACATTTTCATGCCTGATGAAAATGCAATTTTCAACTACTCTTCCCAAATTGCAAGAAGGGTGGGAAGGCAGATTGCAACCCTCACCCCAATTCTAGATGCGCGCCTTGAAACAGGGGACAGAGTATGCTCCACCCTTTCCCCAATCTCTTCGCACGGAAATACAATTACCATAAGAAGGTTTTCAAGAATTCCCTGGACAATCGTGCGCCTTATTGCAGACCCTTTTCATACAATGAATTTGGAAATGGCTGCAATGCTTTGGCAGGCATTTCATTATGAATTAAATATGATGGTTGTGGGAGGAACCGCATCAGGAAAAACATCTGCATTAAATGCTTTGGCGTCTTTCATCCCCCCCAACCAGAGAATAATTACAATTGAGGATACAAGGGAGCTTTTGCTTCCCAAGCACCAGTGGAATTGGGTGCCTCTTCTCACCCGCCTTAAAAATCCTGAGGGGCAAGGTGAGGTGGCAATGCTTGACTTGATTGTCACTTCTTTGCGCATGCGCCCTGACAGGATACTTGTTGGTGAGATTAGGAGGCAGAGGGAGGCGGAAGTTGCATTTGAGGCAATGCACACCGGCCACTCTGTTTATTCCACCCTTCATGCAGACACTTCTTCGCAGGCATTGAGAAGAATGATTACCCCGCCAATCAACCTTCCTGCATCAGATTTGGATTCTTTGCATTTGCTTGTGGTGCAATTCCGCGACAGGAGACGGAATTTAAGGCGCACCCTTGAAGTTGCTGAAATAGGCCAGGCAACTGGAGAGGGGGCATTGGATCCGAATATAATATTCCGCTGGAGGCCCCGCACCGACACATGGGAAAAAGTTTCCGAGCCGGTGCGCTTTTACAAAGAGCTTAACTTGCATACGGGAATGACAAAAGAGCAGATTAACAAAGACAATAGAAAAAGGCAGACAATTTTGCAATGGATGATAAAAAACAAAATAAGTGAAATAAATGAAGTGGGGAACATATTTTCCCTTTATTATTCCAACCCGGATGAAATTTATGATATTGCAAGAAATGATTTGCAGCTTCCGGAGGAAAAAAGCGGGAGAAAAGGAAAGTAAGGAGGAAAAAAAGTAAGGAGGAAAGAAAAGTAAGGAGGAAAAAAAGTAAGGAGGAAAGAAAAGTAAGGAGGAAAAAAGTAAGGAGGAAAAAAGCGGGAGAAAAGGAAAGTAAGGAGGAAAGAAAAGTAAGGAGGAAAAAAGTAGAAAGGTGTGAAAAAATGCGCATAGGGCTGATGTTTCTTCCAATTTCCGCGGTAAAAAGCCTTGGAGCGAGGTTTAAGGGAATAGGTTCCAGAATAACCGCCCTCTTTCCCGGGCTTAAGTATGATTTGGCAAACGCACAGATTGAATTAAGCGCAGAGCATTATGCAGTAGGCTCGTTTTTTTCAGCCCTTTTGTGGGCATTTTTTGCGCTTATATTTTTGATAGTTGTTTCAATTGCAAGAAAATTCGAAGCTCCGCAGTCATTTCTCCTCCCGATAGGCGGATTTCTTTTTGTGGCGTTCGGCTTCCTCCTTCTTCACATGTATTACCCGCGCATCACATCAAAATCTGTTTCAGCAAAAATAGACAGGGGGCTTGTGTTTGCGGCAAGGGACATGCTTATCCAGGTAAGCTCGGGCATCCCCCTCTACCAAACTTTGGCAAATGTTGGTGAAGGGGATTATGACCAGGTATCTGTTGAATTCAAAAAAGTTGTTAATGAGGCGCGCTCAGGAAGATCCCTTACAACCGCGCTTGAAAACATGGCTTTGCGCAACCAGAGCAAATATTTGAAAAAAATGTCATGGCAGATTATTACTGCAATGCGCTCGGGCTCAAATTTGACTAAAGCGCTTAAAGGAATTATTAAAATGCTTGTAGATTACCAGCTCAGGCAGATAAAGGCATATAATTCAGAATTGAATTTTATAGTGTTGATTTATTTGCTTGCAGCAGCAGTGCTTCCCACAGTAGGCACAACAATACTTGTAATTTTCTCGGTATTCGGGGTGCTTGGAGTGACTCAGGAAGTGTATTTAGGTTTGGTGGGAATAGGGGTGCTGGTGCAATTGATTATTATCGGCTATGTATATGTAAGAAGGCCGAAAATGTACGAGTGAAAATATGCCGAAAATAGTAATAACTCGGAAATTCATGGCAACAAAGCCAAAGGAGGCAGATACCACAGTTGCCCGCCTTCTTGTTTATGCCGGAGTAGAGCAGTCAACAGAAATGTGGCTCGGCTCCCGCCTTTTGCTTGCATTTACAATAGGATTTTTTGCAGCATTTATACCAATAATTGTTGCATTTGCATTAAATGAAGACCTCGGCTTCGGTTTTCCCGGCAAATTCAACCTTGCTTTCATGTTCGGCTATATGCTACTTTCATTTTCATTTACATTTGCCCTCATACTCACCCTCGTCTACCTCCACCTATATTATGTAATCCATGACCGCACCCGCAGGGTGGACGAAGTATTGCCAGACTTTTTGCTTATGGTTGCAGCGCACATGCATGCAGGGCTTACCCCTTTTGCAGCATTCCAGTCTGCCGCCCGCCCCGAATTCGGGCCTTTGGAAAAAGAAGTGAAAAAAATTGCCGCCTATTCAATGGGCACAGAAAGCTTTACAGACGCGCTTTTGGCCCTTACCAGACACATCGATTCCCCTATATTGCGGCGCACTATTGCATTTTTTGAAAACGGACTTCGCTCCGGCGGGAAACTGGCAAATTTGCTTGAAACAGCTGCAGAAGAAATCCGAGATTTGGAGGAAATAAGACAAGAAACCGTGTTAAACACCCGCACCTACACAATATTTCTTGTCTTTATATTAGTGGGGGGGCTTCCGGTATTGCTTGCCATTTCCACAGAATTTCTGGGCATATTTTCCCAGATGCAGAGCCAGATAAAAGTGGATACTGTGCGAAATGTCGGCAACATGCTTGCCCCCACCATGAACATCTCCGCTGAATTTGTAAACCAGATGGCAATAATACTTATTATAACAACAGCCACTTTAGTAAGCATATTTATAGGCATAATTTCAGAAGGAAAAGTATTATTCGGATTGAAATACATGCCGCCCCTTGCAATACTTTCCTTTGCAATATACACTGCAATAAAACTAACATTGCACGGATTCCTGTCAGTATTCTTTTAGAAAGTGATTCTTACTCCAGGCACAAACCATCAATAAGTTTATATATGTGCATACACATATTTACACAGGTGTTTTATGTGGTAAATGTGACTATAAGTGTTTCAGAAGAATTAAAAAAAATGCTTGACAACTTCCCTGAAATCAACTGGTCTGAGGTTGCAAGGCAGGCATGGATTGAAAAAACGCATCAGCTTGAATTGCTTAACAAAATTACTGCAAAAAGCAAGGCAACAGATGAAGATGTAGCAGAGCTTGCCAAATTGCTGAAAAAAAGCATTGCAAAAAGGCACGGACGATAGAATGGAGCTTGTTGCAGACACAAATGTCGTTGTTTCAGCAGTCTTAAAGGCAGGGCTTACAAGAAATTTGCTTTTTAACAGCAGCCTTGATTTATGCTCTCCAGATTTTTTATCACAAGAGCTTGAAAAGCATAAAGCAGAATTTGTCAAGAAATCCGGGTTGGAAGAAGATGATTATTTGGAAGCGGTAGATTTGGTTTTGTCAAATATATTGCAAATATCTTTTTCAGATTACAGAAAATTTGAAGCAAAAGCAAAAGAATTTTCTCCTGATTTTGATGACTGGCCGTTTTTTGCAGTTGCATTATGCCAAAACTGTTCCATATGGAGCGATGACAAGCTATTGAAAAAGCAAAAAGAAATCAAAATCTATATTACAAAAGAAATACTTGAATATATACTGTAATTATTGCTCCAGGAAAAAGCCAGCTAATTTAACCCAATACAGCCAAAAATGTCTGGGCCTGCCTGGCGCTTGCATATTCTGAGAATTTCATTACAAGCCCCTCATCATGGCCTGTGCCGACAAGCTCCCATGATGCAAATGCAAGGCTTTGCTTTAATGCCTGAAACTGCTTTGCCTCTTTTTCAACATCCTTTACTTGCGCCGCTCTTGGTGCATGCGGCACCTCTGCCTGTGCTTTTGCCATAGAATTAAGTTACGCGCACAAGCATTTTAATCCTTCTATTGCAAACAAATACTATGACAGACGAAAGAACCGACCATTTGATAGCAAAAACAGAATGCTATTTGGAGGAAAAAAAGAATAAAAAAGCCGCCCAGTCAGCAAAAGATTTGACTGAAATAGACCCTAAGGATGCTATTGTATGGTATGTGAAAGGCAAAGTGCATTATATGATGGACGAATTTGACGAAGCATTGTCAGCCCTTTCCCGCGCAGCAACAATTGATGCAGAGCGCCCTGAAATATGGCTTGTAATGGGCTACACTCTTGTTGCATTAAGAAGATATGACGAGGCAAAGCAATCTTTGGAATATGTTGTTGCAGTGCAGCCCGGGCATGTTGAAGCAAACTCTGCAATGTGCATCCTCTCAATTATATTGGGCGATGGTTCTGCTGCAAAAGGGTATTTTGAAAAAGCAATGCAATTAAACAAAAAAACAGCATCAAAAATGCTGAACTATTTTTACAAAAATTTCATTTCCCCCTCAAATGCTGTAAATGAAAAAACAAAAGAGGCAATAGAGGGGATGTTTAAGCAGGCAGGCATCAAGTAAGCAGAATTTTCAGATAAAAGAAAGGATTTTCAAACTCTTTTTTCGCCTCCTCATTTGCCAAAGAAGCCGAGAGCAATTCCTTAATATCCTTGCTTGTTGCCGCCTTTTCAACCAGTTTATTCAGCAGCCACCTGAAATGCGTTCCCATCCACTGCATTTTGTAGCTTGTGCTTAATTCCTCCCCAAGCTCTTCCCAAACATTTTTCTCATATTCCTTAAGCCTCTCTTCCCCCAATTCCCCCTCGTCAATTGCTTTTGAAATTGTTTTTGCAGCCAATCTTCCGGCTGCGGTTGCATTTCCCACCCCTTCCCCTGAAAAAGGGTCTACCAAAGATGCCGCATCCCCTACAAGCACCCATCCTTCCCCTGCCAATTTCCTTTTGTAAGAGCCGAAAGGAAGCCTCCACCCGGTCACTTTTCCCGCAGGCTTTGCATTCTTAAACCTCTCTTTTATAAGCGGCTCGTTTTTTATCGCATCATTAAACATTTTCACAAGGTTTGTCCCTTCCGCAATCCTTTTTTTCAAATCTTTTGAAATAAGCCCCAAGCCGACATTTGCATACCCGTTTTCAAGCGGAAAAATCCAAAAATACCCCGGCAGGCAGGAATCAAAAAAATGTATTTCAATATTTTTTGTCATTTCTGTTATTCCCTTATAATAAACCCTTATTGCATCGCATGTATGCCTGTCATCTAATTTTGCATCCTCACCAAGCACCGAGCGGGCAACCATTGAATTTACCCCGTCAGCCCCCACAATTATTTTCCCCCTAAATTCCTTCTGCTTCCTCCCATCTTCAAAATCAATTCCCCTTACCCCGGCGGCTTTCCCCCCATCTATTATCACTTCGCTTACAAAAAAATTCTCCTTCACTTCAACATTTGCAGTTTCCTTTGCGCACCTGAAAAGCATATTATCTGTATAAATTCTTCTTACACAATACCCCGTCCCCCCTTTTCTGTTCGGGTCATTTTCAGGAAAATCCACATTTGCAACAGCGCCTGAAGGGGAGGATAATGTTACCCCCTTAATTTCGGCATGGGGCAATTTTTCAATATTCTCAACCAGCCCCAATTCCCTTATTACTTTCATGCATTTTCCGCTTACAGCATCCCCGCATGTCTTATCTCTGGGAAATTTTGCCTTGTCAATAAGCAATACTTTTTTCCCTTCTCTTCCCAAATAAGCCGCAGTGGTAGCGCCTCCGGGCCCCGCGCCCACAATTATAACATCAAAAGTATTTTCCACATCTATCAACCGTTTTTTTCAAACAAGCATGCCAAACCCGCACACTTTCGCATCCATCATTTTTTTCAAATAAATATGCCAAACCACACTCTTACGCATCTTTCCTCCGTTTCGTTCAAACCAGCAAGCCAAATTCTTATTTTAAATTCTCTATGAAGTTATAAAAATCCTGCGTGTTTTACCCTTTCATGAAAAAAGCATTAAAAAGCATTCCTGCATGCAAGAAATGGCCCATCCTTCCCCAAAAAATTGTTAAAAAAACAATTGCAATAATCCTTTCCCTCCTCTCTGCAGTGGCAATTTCACTCTTAATATTCTCCTCCTTCATAGTTTCAATAATGGGTGCAACCGCCACCCTTGGAATGCTTCTCCTCATCCTCGGAATATCCAGCATCATCATTTATTCATACGAGCAGGCATATTTCAACCGCTATTTTTATGATTTGCAAAAAGACTATTTGGTAATAAAAAAAGGAGTATTTACATACGGTGAAACAACAATGCCGTATGCAAGAATACAAGATGTTTATGTAGACCAGGACCCATTAGACCAATTATTCGGATTGTATGATTTGCACCTTGCAACAGCAAGCGGGCAGTCTTCCCTCACCGCGCACATAGACGGCTTGAATTACGAAGGTTCAGAAGCGATAAAAAAAGAATTGCTAAAAAGGATGAGTTCGGGAAAAAGGTAATCCATAACCCTTTTTAACCTCTTATTATCATAATCTTTTTACTGAGTTTACTATAATTTAGGTGATATTTTATGTCAGAAACAACAATTAATGCAATAATTGAGGGCGGCAAAGCATCTGCAGGCCCGCCTCTCGGCCCGGCATTAGGGCCAATGGGGATAAACATAGGGCAATTAATAGATGATTTAAACAAGCAAACTTCTGTATTTGCAGGAATTAAGGTGCCTGTAAAAGTAATTGTAAATAAAGAGGAAAAGAAATGGAGGTTTGAAATAGGCACTCCGGCAACAGGGGAGATGATAAAAAAAGAATTGGGAATTGAAAAAGGAAGAAAAGGCGGGGAAGGCGAAGATGCCCCTGTGGGAAATTTGGAATTTAAGCAGGTAATTAAAGTCGCAAAAGCAACTTCTTCTCTTGCAAAAGAAATAAAATCCCAAGTTTCTGAAGTGCTTGGCACATGCGTTTCATTAGGAGTGACAGTGGATAACAAAGACCCGAGGGAAATCAGAAAAAGCCTTATGGCCGGGGAATTTGATTCTCTTTTGGCTGGAAATTAATGCTCTGGGAAAAATAAAGAAAAAGCCTTATTAATGGCGGGCTTGATTTTCTTTTAGGTGCAAGCTAATGGGCATAACAAAAAAATTATTTTTTTCAATTCTATCCCTATTCCTACTCCTCTCATTTTCATATGGGGGCATGAAATGGGAAGATTCCACCCACTTCTCTTCAAAAATAGTTTCAAAGCCGGTTTCTTATTCCAATTCAATATATGTATTAACAGAAGACGGAATTGTTTATTCTGTAGGCAGCACTGACGGCTATGCAAGGGTTGCATACTCCCTTGACGACCCTTCTAATGTGCCTATGATAACTGGAAGCAGGGCCCTTGTTTTTGGAAGCAATAACGGAAAAATAGACGCATATTCTTTGAAAAACGGGGAGCATCTATGGAGCTACCCTTCAAAGCCATTGTATATGCTTCCTTCAGAAGAAGAGGAAGAGCAGCTCCACCTAAAATATCTTGCCTATTCTTCAGGAACGGTTTATGCAGTTTTTTCTGAAAAAATAATTGCATTGCATGAAGCAACCGGGCAGGAATTATTTACCAGAAGCCTGTATGACGGAAAAAGCGCATATGCTGATGACAAGAGGGTGTATGTTTCAGACGGCGCCAACCTCCATGCTTTTACAAAAGAAGGAAATCTGCTCTGGTCTGTTGTTACTGGGGAATTGTACAAAACCCACCCTGTTGCAGATGAAACCAACGGCCATGTTTATGTTGCTTCAACAAGCGGGCTTGTTATGGCATTCAGCTCTGCAAGCGGCCAGCTTCTTTGGAATTATCCTCTTGAAGGGTGGGCAATGTCAACTCCTGCAACCGACGGATTTACAGTTGTGTTTGGTTCAAATGACGGAAAGATAAGAGGGGTAAGTGCAACAAGCGGAAAATTGCTTTGGGAAACAGATGTGCAAGGTTCGGTATGGAGCGAGCCCGCATTGCTTACAAAAGAAGGGAAAACAATTGCAATATTTGGCACAAACAACAATTCCCTTGTTGCAATCGATATTTCCAATGGAAATTTATTGTTTGACTACCAAACCACCAGCTGGGCAAACAGCCCCACAGTTTCCTCAGACGGGAGAACAATACTATTTTCAACAAGGGACAATTCCTTGTGGGCTGTCAATGCTTATCCGATATGCACAATAGACTACCCCCGCACAAATGAAATAATTCCCCCAGAATTTGAATTAATAGGGCGCGCATTTTCATTCGGCGGAATAAATTCAGTCCAGCTTATAGTAAACCAAAAAACATACCCTCCCCTCACATTAAGAGGAGAATCTGAATTTACATATGAATTAGACCTTTCAAACGAGCCTATTGATATTGTGAGAATACAATGCCTTGCGCAAGACAGTAACGGATTGGAAGAAACAGACCTTTGGGGCTCAAAATCCGAGCCAATACTTTCGCTTTCAGTGCCAAAATTAAACATGTCAATCACCCCCACACCCCCTTCCGCCGAACCTGGGGAGGAAATAACAGTTTATATAAGAAATGAAAACGGGTATGACATGGAAAACGTGCTTTTGGAATTCGGGGGCAAAAACCAGTCTGTTTCCTCACCAACAAAATTAACCGCGCCCGAGCAGGGGGGGGCATACACTTTAGTTGCAAGAAAAGCGCGCTACCACCCCGCCCAAACGCAAATTTATGTGCGCACAGATTTGGGGGTGCTTCCGATTGCAGGATTGGTAATTTTAATTATATTTGCAATTGCGGCCTATTTTCTTTTTGCAAAAAAGAAAAAATTAGTGGAATTTAATATGAAAAATTAATTTCTTTCCGCATCTTCCGCCTTTTGCCTCAATCTTATTGTATTTGCCTTAATTGTTACAGGGATAGGCACAGCCACTTCAGTCAATTCCACAGTCAATTCATCCTTATTATCATCAATTCTAATTACCCTTGCCCTTTCCCCCTTGAACGGCCCTGAAATTAATTCAACAATATCCCCTTTTCGCACAACATGGGACATCGGCTTTGCCGCCGCAGCCATCATAGGTTCCAATTCCTTTAATGTAAGGGGCTTGTCCAGCACTCCTTTAATATGCGGAATTCTCATGCCCGCATTTCTTACAGCCATTTCACTCTCGGCTTCAACTATCATATACCCCTTCATATCCTCGAAATGCACAATTGCGTAAATAGGTATTTTCTCGTTTTTCACTTTTTTGGAAAGCATTTCCATTACGATTCTTTCCTGCCCTGCTATTACCCGGTATGCATAAATAGGCATAGTTTCAACCTCTTACAATTTATCAAATGCATTAAATATTGCGGAAAGAATCATTCCCGTAATACCTATAATTATTACTCCGACAATAGTGACTTTTGCCATTGTTTCAAATTCCTTTCTCCTGGGCCTTGTGGCAACCCTCAGCACTCTCACCATTTTTCGCAATTCATTTCCCAAATCCATCCCGACTACCTGCTTAAGAAATTAAATCCAAATCCAAATTTTCAACGCTTACTGTCTGCCTTCTTTGCTGCAACTCATATTGCGGGAATTTTGTGCCTGCAATAACAACAAGCACCCGCACAGCAGACTTTTTCGCGCATTTTTCAACCCTGGCGCCCCATATAATATGGGCAGCCGGGTCAATCCTTTTCGCAACTTCAGAAACTATTAATTCCGCCTCCTTAAGCGTCATATCTTCCCCGCCGACAACATTTACCAATGCCCTTTGCGCGCTGGAAATATCCACATCCAGAAGAGGGGAGTTTAATGCCATTTCCACCCCTAGCATTGCCCTTTGCTCGCTTTTTGCTTCAACAGAAGATTCTCCCACTCCGACAACGGCGCATCCCGCGCCTGTTAAAATGGTTTTCAAATCAGCAAAATCCAAATTAACCAATCCCGCGCGAGTAATCAATTCTGCAATAGATTTTACAGCGCTTGCCAATACTTCATCACACACTTTAAATGCTGTATTCAAAGGCAAATCAGGCGCGATTGTGAGCAGTTTGTCATTTGGAATCACAACAACAGTATCTGCATGCTTTTTCAATTTGTCCAATCCTTCCAATGCATTCTGCATCCTTACTCTTCCCTCTGATTCAAAAGGAAGGGTAACAACAGCAACTGTCAGTGCGCCCGCGGCTTTTGCACTTTCTGCAATAACATGCGCAGAGCCTGTGCCGGTTCCTCCCCCCAATCCGCAGGTTATAAATATCATGCTTGCATTTTTGGTAATTTCCTTTATTTCATTTGCAGACTCTTTTGCAGCAGCTTCCCCCACCTGGGGGTTGGAGCCTGCGCCCAACCCTTTAGTTGTATTTTTTCCAAGCAATAATTTTTTATCAGCCCTCATTTTCACAAGGTGCCTTACATCAGTATTCATTGCAGCCAAATTTACCCCTTCAATTCCGATTTCGCTCATCCTTGTCAATGTATTGCACCCGGACCCTCCGGTGCCGACCACAAATATTTTCGGTTTGCTTTCTTCCAAAAATTTCAGCAATTCCTCGTCTTCTTTTGAAATAATAACTTCCTTGGGAAGTTGTTCTGCAATCTCTTTTTCATCAAGCGCCATCCTCGCACCTCAAAATTACATGCCATTCTATGGTACCCTAGGGGCATTTTTCATTTTCTCTTTCTCTCTCAATATTTATATAGCTACTGGAAGGATTTAGGCCAAAGGTCCTTCATATCAATCTCATTAAATTTTATTATGGTGCCACTAATCGGGAGCTTAAACTCAAAATCCTCAGGGGTTAAAGTAGCAGCTTCGAATATTCGTGATATCTGCACTTCTTTCAAAACTTTTCCATCCTTTGCAAGGGAGAAAACTATTGTTCCCTCTTTTCCTCCTCTAGGTTTAATTCCCCGCATTTCTAGTCCAAAATTGCTGCGAATTCGGCCTTTCTCCTGTAGCACTCTGTGCAGCTTTTCCAGCTCTTCTTCTTTTCCAAGTATTGCTATTGTCTCGCAAAGCCTTTCGCAATGTTTTGGATTTGAAAGCAATTTTCCGATATTTTCCTGCAGCCTTGCCTTATCCCTGCCTATATTATATTCTTTCATAAGGGATTTGCCTTCCTTTCCATGCACCAGCTCAAATTTCCAGAATTTATTTTTTTCACAATAAAAAGGCTTGCAATTATATTCAAATACAGCTTTCTCCAGGTTTTTGCCAATTATCCTTTTTGCCTTTCCATTCACCTTTTCTGCAATATACATTTTCCCTAAAATATTTGTCTGCAAGTAGCTAGGCACATATCCAGGTTTTTGCATCATAAACATCACATAAACATATTTATATATAATTTAACACTTTAAAATACTTTCTCTTTCCCAAATAGGCATAAAAGAAGTGGTTATGCGCATATCTCATCCCTTCTTTTTATACCTTCCACATTATGCTATATATACTTCTTTTAACATTATATTATTCGGGAAATATATGGCAGATTTATCTATAACATTGTGCGGGATAAAAATGAAAAACCCGCTAATTCTAGCTTCAGGCATCCGCTCAAACAATGCATCCCTTCTCATACGCGCGGCAAAAGAAGGTGCGGGGGCGGTTACTTCAAAATCCTGCTCTTTAAATGCAAGGGAAGGCCACCCAAATCCTACAGCAATTGAATTGAAAAATTATATAATAAATGCAATCGGGCTTTCCAACCCCGGAGTGGATGTCGAAGTTGAAGAAATAAAGCGCGCTGTAAAAGAGGCGGGCGTGCCTGTAATTTCTTCAATTTACGGAGCAAGTGCAGAAGAATTTGTGCAAGTTGCGAAAAAAATCGCATCTGCTTCCCCTGCAATGATAGAATTAGACGCTTCCTGCCCAAATATTCAAAAAGAAGGAAAAATGTTTTCCTCTTCTGCAGAAAATGCAAGCGAAATTGTAAAAACTGTAAAAAAAGAAGTGAAAAATATTCCGATTTCAATAAAATTAAGCGCAAATGTGCCAAATATAGGAGAAATTTCCCGGGCTTGCGAGGAGGGAGGTGCTGATTGTATAAGTGCAATAAACACCCTTCCTGCAATGCTTATTGACATTTATGCAAAAAAACCGGTTTTGGCAAACAAATACGGAGGGCTTTCCGGCCCTGCAATATTTCCAATTGCATTGCACGCTGTAAATGAAATAAGAAATTCCACTTCCCTTCCGATTATAGGGGGAGGCGGAATAATTTCAGGAAAAGATGCTGTGCAAATGCTTATGGCAGGCGCAAACGCAATTTCAATAGGCTCTGCATTATATTACCGTGAAAAAACTTTTGAAAAAATAAAACATGAATTAATTGAATTTATGGAAAAAGAAAAATATGAAAAAATAGAAGATATTAAGATGGAATAGTGGTATTATGCTTCCTAAAAAATCAAAAATAATAAAAATTGAAAAAGAAAATTCCAACACTTCCCTCCTCACTTTTGACATTTCCCTGAAAAACGCCTCCCCCGGGCAGTTTGTAATGGTATGGCTTCCGGGAGTTGATGAAAAGCCGATGAGCATTGCCGCCAACAAGCCAAATTTGCAATTATCAATTGCAAAGCTTGGCGCCGTTTCCACAAAATTAGCAGAATCCAAAGCAAATGATATTTTATATATTCGGGGCCCTTATGGAAAGCCTTTTGCCCCCCTCGGAAAAAGATGGATATTGGTTGGGGGAGGATGCGGCTTCGCACCCCTGCGCTATCTTGCATATTATGCAAAAGAAAACAAAATTTATACAGAATCAATAATAGGCGCGCGCACAGCAGATTTGTGCATGCTTCCCGCGCCGGGCAAAAACCATATTACAACAGATGACGGCTCAAAAGGAGTGAAAGGAAATGTGCTTGTTGCTTTGGAGCCTTTGCTGAAAAAAGAAAATAATTGGGATTGCGTTTATTGCTGCGGGCCCGAGAAAATGATGCTTGCTGTTGCGCAAATGGTAAAAAAATACAAAATTCCCTCCCAATTATCTGTTGAAAGATATATGAAATGCGGTTTTGGCATATGCGGGCATTGCGCAATGGGCGGATGGCTTGCATGCAAAGACGGCCCTACAATTACTGGGGAGGAAGCGCTTGCAAACTCAGAATTCGGAAAATGCTATTGCGACAAAGCAGGGAGAAAAAAAGAAATTTAATGCTAATAATTTGTGTTAATGGTGATTTGTTTGTTTATTCGCTCAAAAAGGGTATTTATTGACGGAAAATTAAAGCCTGCCTGCCTTTCAGTGCATACCGGCAGGTTTGGGGGAGTGCATTCCTATACTTATATGAATGAGGAAGCGCTTGATGCAGAGGATTGGATTATCCTTCCGGGCGCGATTGATGTTCATGTGCATATGCGCGAGCCAGAATATCCGAGAAAAGAAGATTTTACATCCGGCTCCCAGGCAGCTGTTGCAGGCGGAGTAACATCATTTCTTGACATGCCGTGCTACCGCTCTCCCTGCACTTCCACAGTAGGCGCGCTTACAGCAAAAGAAAGGCTTGCATCCACAAAAAGCATTTGTGATTTCGGCTTTCATTTTGGGGCAACAAATGATAATGCAGATTTGATAAAGCGGTTCCAGCCCAATTCCCTCAAAGCGTTTTTGGCAGAAACAGATTCCCCCCTCACCCTCGCCCTTTCAGGGTTTGAAAGGCATTTCGGCGCATTTGACAAATTAAAGCCCATTTTATGCCATTGCGAAGACCAGGATATAATTGATGAAAACAAAAAGAAATTCAAGGAGCATGAAAAAATACGCTCTACAAAAGCAGCGCTTTCAGGAGTGAAAAAAATAAACAAATTGGCAAGAAAATTCAAGAGAAGGGTGCATTTCTGCCATTTAACAACCTCTGCAGAAGTAAAAGCATGCAAAGTAGGAAACAGCAAAATAAGGCTTCCTGTCAAGGATGCAACATCTGTTCAATTGCACACATGCGAAGTGTCTCCCCACCACCTCTTTCTTTCAACAGCAGACTTGCCAAAGCTTAGGCAGTATGGAATTTCCAATCCCCCCCTGCGCACAAAAGCAGAAGTTGCAAAATTATGGAAAGCGCTTTCTCATGTTGACTGCATAGCATCAGACCACGCCCCCCACCTCTCTTCTGAAAAAGAAAGAGGGGCGCCCGGCTTTCCCGGGGTGCAGACAATGGTTCCGCTGCTGCTTAGCAAGGTGTTTGAAAGAAAATTTTCATTGAAAAAAGCGGTTCAGCTTTTTTCCTCCGGCCCTGCAGAATGCTTTACCATCCAAAGAAAAGGAAAAATAGCTTCGGGCTATGATGCGGATTTTATGGTAGTCGACCCCCAGCAAAGTTGGAAAATAAATTCCCAAGAGCTTTTTTCAAAAGCAGGCTGGTCCCCTTATGAAGGCCTCACTTTGAAAGGAAAAATATTGGGCACATTTGTAAGGGGGGAGCAGGTTCATTGGGACAATGAAATACTTGTAAGGCCCGGCTACGGGGAAAGAATTCAGTGCGCCAAAAAAATAGGCTCAGAAAGGCTGGTATTAAGAAAGCATTCAAAAGAAAGGTAAATTTCATTGCACCAATTTCAAATTAACTTTTCCGTCATCCCCTTTCCATGCATCAATAGTATATGTGCCTTCAGCCCCTATCTTGCCCAAATCTATTGCATTTATTTCAAATTGCGTTGCCTGCACAATTGCAACATTTCCATAAGTTGTTTCCACATTTACAACCAATTCCTTTCCCCCCGCTTCAACAGAATTTACTGCAGGCATTTCAACCTGCGCCCTCAATACTGTGCCCACCCCCAAATTTCCCACAGCATCCACTGTTGATGCAATCCTTGCCGCAGAAAAGCTTCCTTTGCTTATTGCCAATCTGTCCGGGGAATTTTGCGCATTCCAGTGCATTGCAAACAAAATCGGAATAATTGCAAGGCTCAGCACTCCTATAACAATCAAAAATTCGATGGCAACCTGCGCTTTTTTCATATCTACACCACCACCCTACAAAATAAAAACATTGCCCGCGCCCGCAAACCCTGCCTTCCTCTTCATTCCAAATCAATTTCCAATTTCATTCCCGCAACCGCTTTCTCCTCCATTCCAAATCAATTTCCAATTTCATTCCCGCAACCGCTTTCTCCTCCATTCCAAATCAATTTCCAAATTCATTGTCTGCGCCAGCAGGCTTTTTCATGCATATTTAGCCCGTTGATTAATTAAAACTATCTCTTTTATCCTCCAAATTCCCCCCAACAAAAAATGCAGAGGCAAAGCTGGAGCCTCTGCACAAAACATTTTCCTCACGTCATTAAACTTACCTCAAATTTACAATGCTCCTCCAG
>JBDRNY010000064.1:0-3757 GCA_043810635.1 Microcaldota archaeon
CACAAAACAGGAAGAAAAAGGGGCGAAAACTATGGGTTCGCAGGAGTTTGTAAAAAAAGAAGAGCCAAAAACAACAGATGGAACTAAAAACCTAAAGGATTTCACCCCAGCCAAAGTGCTAAAACTGACTGAGGAGCAAAAGAATTCATTAATAGGGCTAAGGGATTCTCTTGAGAAAAGAAGCATGGAAATATCGCAGCATCCCTATATAGCAAGCGGTTCATCTCTAATAAAAAACAAAGACAAAAAACTGCTTGAGAATCTGTTTTTTGAGCATCATCTTATATTTGACGGCCTTCTTCTTATAGATTATGCTTTGGAATGCAAGTGGGAAAAAGTTGAGTCCCAAAAGCTGGATATAATTAAATATGGGGAGAAAGAAGAAAGATTAGAGGAAGCAAAAGCCTTCATAAAGCAAATAGAAAAAGTTATGATGTAGTATCTTCATTCGGCTTTTCTAAGCCTTCTGATAAATGATTTTGCATCCTCTGTCTTCCCAAGAATACCTGCAATAGTATAAATCCAATCCTCCGAGAATTTTGAATCATTCATCCTAAATGCCTTTTTAGCATATTTCTCATAAACTCCCTCAAGGAATTTCTTTGCCTCTATTGGAAAGACACTCTTCTCTTTTATATAAATATTGTAAAATCCCCTTGTTGCATAAATGTTTGCAAGATATGAATCCGGGTTGCTCTCAATCATTTTCAAATATATTTCAAATGATTTTTTGCACATCTCTTTTTTCTTTTCATCTGTTTTTGCTTCATCCCCCATTACTTTATACATGAATCCTGCAAGCTCAGCTGCATAAATATTTGCATCATCCAGCTCATTTGCCCTGAGTATGTCCTCTGCCTGCATCCTGCTTGTTAGGGGCTTTCTTACCCCATTTTCAAGATAAAATACTGATTTAATCTCATTCTCCGTTTTACAATTCTGAAATTCAAACATTTCAGCATCTGGAAAATACTCTTTGTATTTATCGATCATCTCACCATGGAATTTTTCATATTCCGCATCCCTTACATTCAGCATAATCCTTTCTACTTCCTGATGTTTGCCAAATGCTGCAGGGTCAATAATATAATTGTCTGCAACAATTGCAGCTGTTGCATGCCCATCATCTTTCCCCCCATATTCATTTACTGGCATTATCTTGATTATAGATGAAACAAATTTAAGTCCTCCAAGTATTTCATTTGCAAGCAGGGCATAATCCACACAATTCCCCCTAGGCATATCATACTCCTCTTTTCCCCCATCAACCCATTCAAGCATCTGGTTTGCAAATTGCTGGGGCGTTTTTATGTATTTTGTATCTTTTTCGTATTTTGACATTTTAAGAAGAACCCTTATAGTTGCATCAAGCAAACCCTTTTTATCTGCTTTGCCAGATATCCAATCACTCATATCAATTCCAGCTTCCTGAAAAATAAGGATTTCAATTTCATTATAGGCATCCTTATTCAGCCTGATATTGTCTTTTTCCTCCTCATTCATAACAAGCCTAAGCATGCCATTCTCCATCTTTTCCATTATTACATCAGATAAGTCTATTGCGCCGGTTTTTGCAAGCTCAAAAACTTTGTCCATCTCCTGCTCAAGCGCAATGAAGTCGCTCTCATCCATATCCATTTTTTTTAGAATGCTGTGGTATTTCTTGCGTTCTATTTCTGCAAGGTTGAACCTATATCTGCCTTTTTCAAAATGAGGCTGGCTTAAATAAATCTCTTTTGGAGGCTCTGGAGTTTCTGCTTCCTGTGGCGGCTTTTTCTTTTTCCGAAGCTTTTCTTCATCAGGCTTTTTCTCAACAAAAGCTTGCATCAGCACAGGCATGCATAATTTATCTGCAGTTTGTTTAAAAATTGTGGGCAACTTACTTTTATTCAACAAAAACTTTGAATCTATAATCCTGCCCATTCAATCTAGAGTAAAGCAAGTACACTCCTGTTGGCAGCTCGGAAACCGAAATGCTGGCTTCTGATGCGCCTGCAGATATTCGGAATTCTTTTACCACCCTGCCAATCACATCATAAAGCAATATTCTTGAATCATTTTGCGCCGGCTCTGCTGATTTCATGTATATCCTGCCGTCAAAGCAAAATGCCCTGAAACCTGTTTTTGAAATTTCATCAATTGAAGAAGCGGTATCAGCTTCAGGGATTTCCTGAGGCATGCGCTGGGCAGCAATAATATAAACTGTATCTCCTGAAGGCAAAACTTCAATCTCTACATTGGGTGGGGGGTCTGAGTCTCTCCAAGGCGGCGGTTTAGGCATTGGGCGAGGTTCAGTATTTTGAAATCTTGGGGGGCAACGGCACCCTCCACCTTTCGAACTCTGAAGTTCTGGAAGAGTGTCATATACTGCTTTGTTATCTCCTTTTTTTGAGGGGGCTATGGATTGCGGCGCCGGCTCTTGGGCAAGAGTTGAAACTGCGGGGGAGACAAAAAGCAAAAATGATGCAATGTAACTTCCTGCTTTTTGTAGCTTTGGCTTTAGCTTGTTGGATATGTGTTGTGCTTTTGTGCCAATTCTTGTGTTATAAATTGTTTTCATATGTGTAAGTATGGGTTTTGGAGTTTATAAGCATTACTATTGTTTTGAAATAATAAGGTGAGAACTAAATGCCCTCTGAAGCGCAGTATTGCAAAGGAGAAGATGATGCAACTGCTACATGCTGTGATGCAGGATTGGATTGCATAGACGACCCCTGGACTGCTGGGGATAATAAGGAATGCTGTGCACCTGGGATGTTTATTTTAGGAGATGGGTGCTGCACAGATACTGTAAGTTGTGATGCTGGGGAATATCTTTGTACTGATACTGACGGCTATCCTGCATGTGCAAGTGGAAGAAATCCTGACGGAAGCTGTGTTGGCACTCCAAACTATAATTTGAATTGCTTGGTATGTGATGAAAGCTGTGATGATGCCGGCAGCACCATGCTTACCTATCCAAATGGAACACTTTGGTGCGGAAGCTGCAGTGATGGCAGCACTCCTGTGATGTATGGCCATGTTCCAACTTGCAATTCCGGCACTTTAGAGGCAGAGGCTGTGCAGCCATGCCAAATTTGTGAAGAAATAGGTGGAGAAAATTGCACAACTGCAAGCGGGGCAATGTGCTGTATATATGCAGGTCTTTGCCTTACAGACCCAGATACTACAGACTATGTTTGCTGCAATGAAACCTATTATCCAGACCCTCCCGGCTGGCCACTGCCTGGTGGAGCTGTTGCATGTGCAGACGGAACATGCTGCCCTTCAGAGCGCGCACTTCCACCATCTCCTTCTTCTTGCACAGACTGCTGCAATCCAAATGAAGAGCCTGCCCAAATAAATATCGCTGAACCTAACATGTATGTTTGCTGTGAAAATAAAGCAACACAATATGCTGGAGCAGATAAACCTGCTCGTGATGCTTCAACAACATACAGTCTTTGTTGTGCTCTTGGAACAACTCCTTGCGCAAAACCAGATTTAGATCCACTATCTGAATGTTGCTCTTCCGGCGCTTCCTGCTCTGACACTTATGACCCATTTTCAGACAGCTATTGCTGCCCCTCAGGGCAAGATATATGCACAATAATTGGAATAGGTGAAGTATGCTGCAATGCAGTTTCATCCTGCCTGGATGATGATGACAATCCAGGAACAAATATATGCTGCCCTCCAGGAAGGGAGTGGTGCCCTGAATTTGGAGGGGCAGTAGCATGCTGTTCAGTTGGGGATTTATGTCTGCCTCCGCCAAGCA
>JBDRNY010000065.1:0-3411 GCA_043810635.1 Microcaldota archaeon
TTCTTTCTTTCCCTCTTTTTTTATCGGAAATAAAACAAATTTTCCCTTGCGCATCGGCTTGTAATTTTTATCAAGAAAATTTTTTTCAATTAAAAATTTGTGCACTGCATTTGCTTTTTCCTTTGATATTTTTATGCAAAGAATTTTCGGCATCTTACAACCCTATGCTATTATTATGCTCGGCTTGCTTGGCTGGGCATTTTCAGCCTTTTTCTCAAATTCTTTTGGCGCGTCCGCCTCCAGCATGACAACTATCTCTGCCCCGCCAAATTCAGAAGAAAGAAATTGTTTTGCATTTTCCAGTATTTCAAATTCTTTTTCTGCCCCAAGGGTTTTGCCTATTGTTTTTCCGATATTTTTAATGTATTTTGGGGCGATTTTTGAAACTTTTTGCATTATTTCTGACAATTCTTTATCTTCTTTTGCATTTTTCATCACTTCAGGCATTTTTTTGTATTTTGCAACAAGGGAGCGCACTTTTTCCTTGTAAGGGGCATGCACAATAAATGAAATTTTTGAAAGCTTTTCTTTTTTTATCAATTTCTGTATTTGCATCACATCCTCGCGCGCATTTTGTATATATTCCTCCCATTCATTGATTTCAGGGTTTATTTGGGATTTGTCCGGGGAGGGGAAAGTTGCTGTTGATGCAAATTTTGCATTTTTCACATATTTCTTTTTTCCAAGAAAATTCCAAAACTCTTCCGCGGCATGGGGAATGAACGGAGCTGCCAGCAATGCCCAGTATTCGAAAAATTCCCTTAAATCAGGGGAAGATGTGCGCTTAAGATACCATTGCAAATCATTTGCAGAATCATATAATATGGATTGGGCAAGGGGGCGCAATTCAAAATTTTCATACTGTGTTTTTGCTTTTTCGATTTTTGAATGAAGGCGGGAGTAAAGCCATTTTGAAGCACTATCCCTTTCTTTCTTTGAGGGGGATGGGTGCTTTTGCAAAAGAGAGTAAAGAAATTGGATGCGGGAAGCCACCCCTTCTGCTGCCTGCTTGTTAAAATCAGAATCTGCCTCAATTTCCGCTGTTGAAGTGACGACAAACCTTATTACATCAGAGCCGTATTGCGAAACTGCTTCTCTCAACGGAAGGATGTTGCCCATGCTTTTGGACATTTTTTTTCCGTCCATTGTTACAAAACCGTTTGCAACTATTTGCTTTGGCCACAAATTTGAATCAAATATTGCAACATGGTTAAATATGAAAAAAGAAAGGTGGTTTGTAACCAAATCCAATGCAGAATGGCGGGAATCCGGAGGATACCAATAGGTGAATTCTTTTCTTGCATCTTTCCAATTGTCGTTTATTTTTGATGCATTTTCTGGCTTCTTCCCCAAAAATGCATAATCAAAAAATTCTTCTGTCAATTCGCTTTCCCCCATGTGCTTGGTTATATTGGAAATTGCATAATATGCCATGTAAATTGTGGAATCAGAAAGCGCTTCAATTACCTGGCTTTTGTCAAAAGGGAATTTTGTCCCAAAGCCTGATGCGCGGGTGCATGCTTTTTTGTCAAGCCATCCTATTATATAATCAAATTCTTTTCTCAGCATTTCAGGTATTATTTTCATATTTTTGAGGCATAAATTTGCCTTTTCCTTCCATTTTTCATTGCCGTAATTGATAAACCACTGGTTGTCTACAATTTTCACTGTGCAGGGGTATCCGCTTCTTGAATAAACAGGCGCGTTTGCCAATGAATATAATTTGAATGCCTTATTTTCTTTTTCCAAATCCTGGGTTATTTTTTCTTTTGCCTGCGCGCCTGTCAAATCCTTGTAAGGGGGGGCTATCATTTTCCCTTCATGAGCTTCTTTTTTATACAAAATTTTTGTTGCTTCCTCTGCTTTCTCGTCATTTTGAGAGGATATTTCCATTTTTTCAACAATTTCTTTTGCAGGGTAATCCATAAATTCGGGCACATCCAATACCTGCACTAATTGTATTTCTTCCAATTTTCCCCCGTCACGCAATGCCAAATAGTCATATGGCGCATGCGCAGGCACAGACATCACCAATCCTGTGCCAACATTTTCTTTTACAAATAAAGCAGGAAATATTGGAATTTGCTTTTTTGTGAGGGGATGGGTTGCTTTTAATGAAATTATTTCATTTGCATTCACATCTTTTATTTTTTTTAATTGGATTTGCTCTTTTAGCAATTCATATGCTTTCTGGCTTAAATACAATTTTTTATTTTCAAATTCTGCCAATAAGTATTTTGCATCAGGATTTATCCACAAATTAGTTACGCCTGGCAAAGTTTCCGGCCTGTAGGTTGTTGTCGGAATAAATCCTTCCCCTGCAGGAAATAAAATTGCAATTACCTCTTCCACTTTTGGGTCTATATCCCCCTTGGTGTCATGGGCTCCTACTGCCTGCCCTTCCTTGGGGCACCATGGCACAGGATGCTTTCCTTTTTCTATCAATCCCGCCTGCTTTAATTTCAAAAATTGCCAGGTGATAAATGCATTGTAGTGAGAATCAAATGTGTAAAATTTTCTCCTCCAGTCGATGGAATAGCCTATTTCCTTCATCCCGGATTCAATCTCTTTTGAAAAATACATTACCAATTCTTTTGGCTCTGTAAGGGTTTTTGCTTTTTCCCCCGGAATATTGTAAATATTTTCAAATATTGAAAATAATTCCTCATCCCCTTCTTCCAATCTTTTTGCCATTCCAAATATCGGGGTGCCTGTTACATGAAATGCCATAGGGAAAAGCACATTTTTTCCAAGCATTCGCTGATAGCGTGCATAAATATCTGTAGTAGTATAGGTGCGTGCATGGCCTATATGCTGGGGGGAGTTGGGATAGGGGTAGGCGGCTGTGAGATAGAATTTCTCCCCTTTGCCCGCCTCTGGCTCAAATAATTTTGCATCATCCCACTTTTTTTGCCATTTGCTGCCAATATCTTTTAAATTGAGGCAAGAATCCATACAGAAGTTTTGCAAAATTATCTTATTAACAATTTGTTTTTGGTTTTCTTGCAATAGTGTGGTAAAGATAGGAATATAAAGTGTTATTTGCAAATAATAAACAGATGCATGAGGCATTGATGTGATTCAAATGCAGGAAACAAGATTGATTGAAATAAATAACATATCAATGAGGGAAAAGGACCTTCGCGGGCGTCTGTGTGGTCAAGGGTTTGCATCAGACGACTGGAGAAAAACAGGGCTGGACTTTGTAAAGTACGGGCTTGGCTCCCTAAACTCAAATAGAAAAATAGATTCTGGAATATTTTATTCAAAAATAAAATACCCCACCCTAAAGGGTGAGGTTTTCTCTTCAAACAAAACTCATGAGGCTTAACTGCTCTGCCTCGCCTCGTGCAGAGCATATTGTGCTCTGTAACTCTTTTTGTTTGTGCCCTGAAATATAAGCATACACTA
>JBDRNY010000066.1:0-2528 GCA_043810635.1 Microcaldota archaeon
GGGAGTGCCTTTGGATATTCTGGAATTGGCAAAAAAATATTGCGAAGATAGCAAATATTTTTTGAAAAAGGGGGATTTGATTACTGCTTTTGGATGCATTAATTATGCGCATGGATTGATTGATGGGTATAGGAAAAAAGAAAGCTAAATCTTACAGATATAATTTTATGGCATCTTTGATATTAGTCAATGCCTCCTTCTTTGTATCCCCGTCGCTTATGCAGCCTGGAAGCTCTGGCACCAAAGCCACATAACCGCCGTCAATTTTGTCTTGTTTAAGAACTACTGAGAAACGATTGGCCATAAATATAAGAGGGTGTTCAAAGAATTTAAACCTACCGCAGCGGGTGCCGCCTTATTTTGAAATTCTTATTTTTGCCCCTAATTTTTTCAAATCATTCCAGAAATTGGAATGAGATTTATCCACTGCTTCCGCATTTTCAATTTTTACAGGAGAAGAGGAAATTAATCCTGCTAATGCAAGCGCCATGCATACGCGGGAATCATTGCATGAATCTACTGTGCCTCCTTTTAATTTTGCATATGGAATGTGAATATAAGAATTTTTTATTTTTATGTTTGCGCCTAATTTGTTTAATTCATTTATTGTATTATGAGCTCGTTTTCTTGTGAAAGAAGAGATTGGGTAGAGGGGGCCTATTTTTGTAGAACGGTGAGATTGGGTGGCGAGCAATATCATTAACGGGAGAAGGGAGGGGTAGGGGCGCAAATCCATTACAGGAGGGAGGGGCAGTGGACGGGAAGAGTTTATTTTCATTGAAAGCCCGTCTTCGGAAGAAGCGAGCATTTTGTTTGCCCTGAAAATTTCCCAAAATTCTTTTTCAGGCTGGTTTGAAAAAGAGGAAAGGAAAATATTGCCTTTTCCAGCTAATGCAAGCGCTCCAAGAAAATAAGAGCCGGTGCGCCAATCTGCTGGCACATCAACATATCTTTCTGGATAGGTTTGGCCGGAAGGAATTGTGAGAGTGCCTTCGCTTTTGTCATAAACATATTCTGTTTCAAATATTCTGAATGCTTCCAATGTGTTTTTTACTGCGGGGTGGATGCTTACAAAATCATCCATAGAAAAAACAGATGTGCGTGCTGAGAATGGGGCTGCCATCATAAACCCGGGAGCCCAGTAAACCCCCGGCCTGTCTTTTAATTCAAGTGCCCCTGTGAAAGGGGAGCCGGATACAGATATTTCTTCTGAAGTTTTTGTTATTCTTACCCCTAGTTGGGAAGATGCTATATCCAGCCATGCAGAAGGGGAAGAAGGAATATTAAATTCTTTTATTGAAACAATCTGCTCTGAGAGAAATGCAATTGGAATTGCTATTCTGGAAGCGCGGGAGTTGTTATTGCAAGAAAGAGAGGTTATTGGCTGGGGCATTGCCGCCCCGAATATATCTGCTGTATTTTTTGAAAATTTTGCATCTGCCCCTATTTGGTTGGCTAATGCAATTATTGCATTTATATCTGGATGGGAGGGGCAGTTTTCTATTGCCCCCCCGTGCCCCAGGCATGCGCCCCATACCAATCTCCACCCAACTTCAAGTGAAGGGGGCGGGGTCAAATCTCCTTTAAGCTCGGAAGGGTGGATTGTAATATCTGCCATTCAAATTGAGAAGGGATGGGAGGTTTTAATACCTATTTTTTGCACATATTATTCTATGAATACCAAATATTTGAAGGAAGGATTGGCAAAACTCTCTTCCGGGAGCGGAGTGTTTTATAATAAGGAGATGGAAATGTGCAGAAGCATTTCTTCATTATGGGTAGGCACCCTTCCTAAATTGAAATTGGGAGTGGACGGATTTTGTGCAAGCGGAGTGAGGGGGATTAGATATTTGAAGGAGAATAAGACTATTGGAAAAATTGAATTTGTAGATTGGAGCAAGAAAGCTATTTTGCAGGTGAAAAAGAATTTGAAATTAAATAAAATTGGGGGAAGGAAGGGGAAGACAGTATGTGGAAATGTAAATAAGTATTTTATGGAAAATTTTGAATTTGATTTTGCTGAAATTGACCCTTTCGGCACTCCGGTGCCTTATCTGGATTCTCTTTTTCAAGCTGAAGGGAGGGGGAAAGAGAGATATGTTTCAATTACTGCAACAGATGTGGCAGTGTTGTGCGGGGCGCATTATAAAGCGTGTATTAAAAATTACGGGGCAAATCCATTGGATAATGAATTTTGCCATGAAAATGCGTTGAGAATATTGATAGGTAAAATTGCGCGTGTTGGGGCGCAATATGAATGGGAATTAATTCCTGAATTCTGCTTTTCGCACAAACATTATGTGAAAGTATTGGCAAAAGTGAGGAAAGGGGCGGAAGGGGCTGTTGAGAGTGTGAAAAAAAGCATGAAATATGTGGAATACTGCCCCACATGCTTGTATCATAAATTAGTGGAAAAAGGGTTTCCAAAAGAAAAATGCCCTGTATGCGGAAAAAAATTAATATGGGCAGGGCCTATGTGGGGCGGGAAAATTTTCAATAAAAAAATAATTGAAAAAATGCAAAAATTG
>JBDRNY010000067.1:0-33867 GCA_043810635.1 Microcaldota archaeon
AATAGCCCACAGGGTTGAGAAAGCAATTTGGAGATATGTAAAATTAAAAAAGCAAGGCAAGAAAGCAGGCTTTCCGCGCTTCAAATCAATTGATAGAATGAAAAGCCTTTATTACCCGCAGGCAGGCTTTTCTCTTGATAAAAAATTAAAAACCAATCCATTCGGAGAAATCCAAATAGTCAGGCACAGGCAGATAAAAGGCAGAATAAAAACCCTCACTTTAAAGAGAGAGCTCTCAGGCAAATGGTTTGCCTGTTTCTCTGTTGAGGAAGAAAAGCAAATTCAAAAAACAAACAAGGGAGGGAGAGTAGGAATTGATTTGGGATTGAAAAATTTTGCAACTTTATCAAACAGAATAAAAATAGAAAATCCAAGGCATCTAAAAAAGCATGAAAATAGATTGGCATTCTTACAGCGAAAACTTTCCAAAAAAATCAGAGGAAGCGCGAACAGAAAGAAATCCAAAAAGAAAGTTGCCTTGCTACATGAGAAAGTGGCAAATACAAGAAGAGGCTTTCTGCATAATCTTTCTCATCACTTAGTCAATATTTATTCCTTTATAGCATTGGAAGAGCTTTCTTCCAAAAAAATGTCAGAAGAGAACTATGGAAAGCAAATCCGTGATGCTGGATGGAATATGTTTGCAAGCATGCTGGCTTACAAAGCGGAAGAGGCTGGTTGCCAGATGGTGTTTGTAAATCCAAAAGATACTACAAAAGAATGCAGTGCTTGCGGCTCAATCCAAAATATGCCATTATCAGAGAGAACATATCATTGCCCAGTTTGCGGCATGCATGAGGATAGGGATTTGAACGCATCACTGAATATACTCAATAGAG
This sequence comes from Microcaldota archaeon, assembly GCA_043810635.1. Lineage (GTDB taxonomy): Archaea > Micrarchaeota > Micrarchaeia > Anstonellales > Anstonellaceae > 1-14-0-10-45-29. The sequence goes on from JBDRNY010000067.1 coordinate 840, forward strand.
CTACGGCAGGAATCACTCATCGGCTCTTTGGAGCCGATGGTGCACCAACGCCAACAGGCGTTGGTTGTGCCGGAAGTAACGCCTGTGGAGATGAGAGAGCACTCTTGTCAGAGAAGCAGGAAGCCCACGCCTTCAGGCGTGGGTGATTCACATGCTTATTTCAGCTTCTGTAAGCGCTTAAGAATTTCCTTCGGCGCAAGAACCAATCCCCACGGCGTGTTTCAGGCGTTAAACACAGGTTTTTCCATTATTTTCCGGCAAAACAGATTGTTCTCACGGCGGAAGATATTCTTTTTTCGCGGCGTTTTTTTGCAAAAAACCGCGGCTATCCCGCTTTACGAATGCGATTTTTCGGGGTTGTTGGCAGATTTTTAAGGGCTTACCAGCTTCTTGAGAAGGTTTTTGTGCATGTCATCGGCCATTTTAGGCAAGTCATATTCATGGTTCCAATTCCAATCTTTTCTTGCAGCTGAATCATCAATTGTTTTTGGCCAGGAATCTGCTATTTTCTGCCTTTCATCCGGGGAAAAGGTGCATTCAAAATTCGGAATTTTCTTTTTCACCTCTTCTGCCAATTCTTTTGCAGAAAATGAAATTGCCGCCAAATTATAGCTTGTGCGCACTGTCAAATTTTTACCTGGGGCGGCCATCAGCTCAACAACAGAGCGCACTGCGTCGGGCATGTACATCATGGGCAAAACAGTATCTTCTTTTACAAAGCAGTTGTATTTTCCTTTTTGAATTGCATCATAAAATATTGCAACAGCATAATCTGTGGTGCCCCCTCCGGGAGGGGTTTTCCAGGAAAGAATGCCGGGAAAGCGCACGCTTCTTACATCCACCCCAAATTTTTCATAATAATAATTGCACAGCAATTCGCCCGCAACTTTGCTTATGCCGTAAATTGTACTTGGCTCTAAAATCGTGCGCTGGGGGGTGTTTTCCCTTGGGGTGGTGGGGCCGAATGCTGCAATTGAAGAAGGCCAGAATACCCTTATTTGTTTCTCTTTTGCAATGTCCAGCACATGCTTCAGGCTTTCCATATTCACTTTCCATGCCAAATCCGGCTTTTTTTCCCCTGCTGCTGAAAGTATTCCAACTAAGTGGTAAATTTCATTTACATTATTTTCATTTACAACTTTTTCCAATCCTTCCTTGTTTGTTGCATCCAATATTTCAAACGGGCCGTTTTTCAATTCAGGGGGAGGCTCGCGCAAATCAAGGGAAATAACATTTTCATTTCCATGCTTTTTCCTCAATTCGGGCACAAGCTCGCTCCCTATCTGCCCGCTTGCGCCAGTAACAAGAATTTTTTTCATAAACATGACACCCTGCTGGAGAGTATCTGTATTTGAAACATAATATATTTAAACTAAGGAAAAATCTGCCGGAATTTTTGGCAAATGACGAACTATCTTGAAATTACAACGGAGGAAGAGGAGTTTAACAGCTTTTTTTCAATGATTTTCTTTTCGCCTGCGTCCAGGTGGATCGTAAAATGATTGTAAATGTCCCCGATTATTGCATAAGTTTTTGGAATTTTTCCGCCTTTATCCCTTAATTTTAGGTAGCCTTTAAGGGAAACAAGAAAATAACGGGTCATTTTATCGGGAGTCCATTCATTGTCCATATAATCTGATGCCATTTTTACATATACATCAAGCCCGTCCTTAAACCCGAATTCATATCCTATTGCCCTTGCAAAAAGATATTCTTCAACATATTTTGTTTTTGTTGGCATTGGCTTTTTATCTTCCAGGCGCATGCCTCTTGTCTGAATAGCCCGGAAATACAAATTTATCATGCAGCTTCTTAGACATGCCCTTTCGGTTGGATTGAAGCTATACTTGTCCATTGCAGTCTTTCCTTCAGATTTTAATTTCCCATCAATCTTTGCTTCAAACATGTGTGGATAATTGCTTTTGCTGAATAAATTTTTGGTTTCGCCGGATGGCTGGCTGGTTTTTGCAAAAATCGCCCCTGCAGTTACATTTGCATTTATTTTTTTCGGTGTTTTTTGGTTTTTTGCAAGGATAAATTTGGGTTTGATTTCATCATGCGTTGTTTTTTCCCAGGAAAGCACTGGTTTTCTTCCAAAAATTTTATCATGGGTGGATTCAAGTATTGCGACCTTTTTCAGGTATTCTTTCCCGTAATTTTTCCCTTTTTTCAGAATTTTTGCACTGGCATTTATATAATAAGTTGCAAAATCAGCTTTTTGCTCTGAATCAAGCGCATATTCCCCGGCTTTTCTCGGGTCTTCTTTTTTGTACCACAAATTTTTCTTTTTTATAGGATATCTCAGCTTCTTGATAATTTTTGTTTTTCCGTTTTTTTGCTTAATTTTTACATAAACAGTGTCGCTGTACATATAGGAATTTGTCCTCTCTGAATTTTTTCCCACTTCCCTTGACTCTCCGAGAGCTATCATATACTTCCTGATAAGGATAAGGGGGTATAGCATCATGTTTGTAACAGGGTCTAGAAGGTCCTTGTTTTCTGGAAAAATGGGCTTAACACCGATTACCGAGCAGAAATCATTGATAGATGCCCTCCCATATCCGAAAACATCATCGCATGTGATGCCGTTTATTTGAAACAGCCCGAGGTCGGTGTATTTTGTATCCATATACTTTTTTACATAGCCCGCGCGTGGGTTAAATTTACTCTCAAGCTCTATTAATGCGGTTAAATCCCGCCCGCTGAAATTCAAGGAATCTATTGATTTGTAATATTCTGTGGTAAGGGCATTTCCAACAACGCAGAATGCAACCCACCTGTTTGATGAATTTCTTGAAAACTCAAGCTTTTTTTTCTTGATTATGCAGTGGAGGTCTGAATATATTTGAAGGAAATTTTTTGAGATTATTTTCAATGTGTCTTCTTTTGAATAGCCCAGCCGAGATAAGAGGTCGGACATCCGCGGGCCTTTGAGAACGTCTCCAAATGTAAATTCTGTGCCTGGAACTTTTAGCCGCCGAATTTTAGAATAATCAATTTTTCCTTCTGCCAATGCCTGCACAGACTTTTCAGCCATGTAAGGAATCATTTTCCTGAATTTAAATACTTACTTGCACGCCTTTTTCACTGTTTTTTCGATTTTCCTTAATTTTTCCTTTAATAATTTGCTGTTTTTTGCCTCAATTGTAATTCTTATATATGGTTCTGTGCCTGAAGGGCGCACCATTACCCACCAATCACCAAAATCAGAGCGCATTCCGTCTATTTCAGAATATTCCCCGAATGGCCAGCTTTCTTTTATTTTTTTCATCGCATTTTTCTTGTTTGTGCACGGAATTTTTGAGCGACACATTGGATATGTTTTCACTTCTTTTGCAAGAGAGGATAGTTTTCCTTTTTTGCAGAATAATTCCGCAAAATAAAGGCCTGCCATCAATCCGTCAGGCACTCCCACCCCTTCCTTGAATAAATATTCCCCGCAGGGCTCCCCTCCAAACAATGCGTCCCTTTCCCTCATAACTTTTGCAACATTCAGGCTGCCTACAGGAGTTATGAGCAATTCCCCCCCGGAAGAGGAAACAATTTCACGGAGGGAGAGGGAGGATTCTACTGTTGAAACTATTTTTTTGTTAGAAGAATTTTCAAGCATATTTTTCACTGCAAGCGCAAGCTGCACATCAAGGCCGAGCATTTTCCCTTTTTCATCCAATATTATTGCCCTGTCAGCATCCCCGTCGTGTGCAATTCCCAAATCAGCATTTCTTTTCCTTACCTCATTTCCTAATTTTTCCAAACTTTTTTTTGTCGGCTCAAGCTCCCGGCCATAAGGCTCCCCGACTTGCCCGTTGATAACATGCACTTTGCACCCGGCTGTTTCAAGAGCTTGGGGCATAAGCGCGCATGCTGAAAGGTTTGCGCAATCCAAAACTATTTTCGGCTTTTTTAAGTTTATTAAATTCAAATTTAATTTTGAAAAAAGCATTTTCAAATGGGTTTTTTTTGCATCCTCTCCCGCATTCCTGTCAATTTCCCCCGCATTTTCCCATTCAACAAAATTTAACTTTCTCTTGCCTTTCAAATATTTTTCAATTTCAGATTCAAATTCCATTTCATTTATTTTTGAGAGCTCATGCCCTTTATCAAACAATTTTATCCCGTTGTATTCCGCGGGGTTGTGGCTTGCAGTAATCATTGCCCCTTTGCAATCCTTTTTCTGAGAATATAAAGCGAGGGTGGGTGTGGAGCACAATCCGATGTCATAAACTTTTGCGCCTGCAGCGGCTGCGCCCGCGCTGAAAGATGATTTTAGCATATGCCCGGTGCGCCTTCCGTCAAATCCCGCAGCAACAGCTTCCCCCCCGGCGCAAAAAATATTTCCAACCCCCAGCGCAAGAGAGGGGTTTACTTTGGAAGGGCACAAATCCCGAATTCCGCTGGTTCCAAACAAGCCCATGGAAAACAAACAGAGGGGAGATATTTAATGCTTAACCAAAATTTGGGGAAAAACAATAATTTAATAACATTGCACCGGTTAAGGGGAAAAGTGAGTAAATGGCATTAAAGGGGCAGGGAGCCGCAGAATATCTGGTATTGCTTGCAATGGTACTTGTTGTTTCATTGATAGGTATTATTTTGCTTGGAGGGTTTGGAAGCGCTGGAGGGGACACTATGGATGCCCAATCAAAAACATATTGGAGCGGGGTTGCCTCTCCTTTCGCTGTTGTCGGGTGGATGCAGATGGGTGATACTATCTACCTGAAAATTGTCAATAGGGAACCGATTAGGCTTATTTTAACAAACATAACAATCGGAAATGCAAGCCCTGATTTGGGGGCGGGGTGGACAGTAGCCCCGAACGGGGAGAAAAATATATCAATAAGCGGGCTTGAGACATGCAATGAAACAAATTATGATTATTTCAGCTATAACCTTACATTCCATTATTCAACCGAGCATTTGACAGGCAAAATACAGAAAGGGGAAAGGCCGATTGCAGGAAGGTGCAGCTTCCAATAAAATTCTTATCTATTTTTCTGCTTGTTTTATATTGATTGTGCAGAATAATGTAAAATATGCAAGAGCATTCGGCAGGATTTGTATTGTTTAGGCAGGTTGAAGAAAACAGGTATTTTCTTCTTATGCATTACAAGGCAGGGCATTGGGATTTTCCAAAAGGCCATGTTGAGGAAGGGGAGAGCGAAATAGAGGCGGCAAGAAGGGAGCTTGCAGAAGAGACGGGAATAGGCGAGGCGGAAGTGGTTGACGGATTTAAGTATGAATATGAATATGAATTTGGAAATAGGAATGGAAAGCCAAAATCCAAAAAAGTTACATTTATGCTTGCAAAAACGCCCAAAAAAATAACAAGGCTTTCGCATGAGCATAAAGGGGCGAGGTGGGTGCCGTATAAGAGGGCGATGCAAATGCTTACTTTTGAAAATGCAAGAAAAATGCTGAAAGCAGGGGAAGAGCATCTGCAAAAAATAGAGAAAAACGAAAAATAGGCATTCGGCATATGGCGAAAGGTAAGAGATAGGTTTAAAAAAAGTGCCGACATTCGCTAAATCAGAGGTGCATTTATGGACTTCGGAAAAATGCTGGACGCAGGAAAGCTGGCAATAATTGCCATTGTTGTTATACACATAGTGGCACTGGTGCTTGGCATTATCCCGCTTATAGGAATAATCGGGGGATTGCTTGGTTTGCTTGCATTCTTTGTGCTTAATCCAATATTGCTTGGATGGGCAGGATTTCAGGCGGCTAAGAAGGGCATGGACCTTGTCGGCGGAGCTGCAACAGGAGCGCTCGCAGGAGTGATAGCTGGTATTGTGAATGGCATAATAAGCATGGTATTTACAGTTGTCGGGCTTACAGCTCAGGGCGCAGTCACTGGCGGAGCTGAGGATGCTGTAATCGGCGGAGGAGTCGGCGTTGCAGTAGGCGTGGTCGGCATTATTATAAGCGCAGGCATATTCCTCGTAGGAGGAGCAATCTGCGGTGCCATCGGAGCATTTATCGGAAAGAAGAAATAAAATTTCTTTTTATTTTCTTTTTTTCTTTCTCTTTGCCTATTTCAATACTCTTAATTTTTTATTTTTCTTCTTAATTTAACCCTTGCAAAGCAGTGGAAAGTTACCCCTTCCAATATTTAAAAAGCACAGAATTCGCCTTATTTTTAGGAAAAAGTGAAAAAGCAAATGTTTATATTTATCAGTTGATTAATTAATCAGTTGATTAATATGGTAAACCCCCAAAAAATCCCGAAATTTAAGCCAAGGAATTTGGACAGATATCCGAGATTGGATACCGTGCTCATGGTGGAGAGGGCACTCTTCAAATACAAGAGCGACAAGACGATAACGCATATTTGGAAGAAGCTGCCGAAAAAAGTGCTGTGGACCACTTACACCACCATACTGGATTATTTGGAATATTCGGGCAAAATTCTTATTGAAAAAGACAAGACGGTTACATGGTTGTGGGATCCTGAAGGGATACGCAGGCTTAAGGAAAAAGGATTAGTGGTGGCGTGAATAAGAAGGAACGTATCAAAAGTGTGGGTTTTGTAGACCAAGAGCTTAAGGATGCATATGAGCAGCTTAAGGCAGGCAGAACCGAAGATAGGTGGCTGGCAGGGAATATCAACAAAGCGATTGAAGCGCTAAAAGAAAATCCAATGGCGGGAGTGATTGTACCACGCAAACTTTGGCCCAAATTATATATTCAAAAATATAAAATCAACAATTTGCGCAAATATGACTTGCCCGATGGGTGGCGCCTGACCTATACTCTCAAAGGCAACGAAATCGAGATTGTTTCTGTAATATTGGAATGGCTGAGCCACAAGCAGTATGAAAAAAGGTTTGGATATAAGGTTGGATAAATAGGCAGAATCAGTGGAAACCTACCCCTTCCTGCATTTAAAAAGCACAGGCTTCGCCTTCTCTTTTGCCGAATAGGTGAAGGTGTGGAAAATGGATGAAAAATTAAATATTGAGGATGAGCCTGCAAACGAGCTTCCGAAGCAGCAGCCAGAATTTAAGGTGGTGCAGCCGGAGTATGATGTGCGGGAGGAAAAGACGATATTCAAAAATGTGGGAGCGATTTGGAAAAATGTTTCCCAAAAAACTGGAAAGGAATTTTATACCCTTAAAATTGGAAAAATGAGGCTGCTTGTATTTCCGAATGAAAAAAGGGAGGGGTAGGCAGAAAAAAAGCATGGGCGGTGAGAAGAAAGCTATGGTATGGGGGGAAGCGAGAAGCAATTGCGAGCGGGAATGAGTGGGGGAAGGATAATAATTATGAGGTGAGTGATAATGGTAAGAAAAAGCGGGAGTAGTGAAGTGGTAGTGATGGTGGAAAAGGGAGGGAAAAAAGCAAAAACCCTTGAAGATTTGCCTGGAATAGGGGCGGTTAGTGCAGAAAAGCTGAGAAAGGCGGGCTATATTGATTTTGAAAAAATTGCATCTTCTTCCCCTTATGAATTGGAAGAGGTGGCAGATATTGGAGTGGAAACTGCGAAAAAAGCAATTTCTGCTGCAAGAGATGCGCTTGAAATGGGCTATGAAACTGCTGACATGATACTTGAAAGAAGGAAGGAAATAAGAAGGATAACTACAGGTTCGAAGGAATTGGATGCCCTTATCGGAGGGGGGGCGGAAACTATGGCAATTACAGAAGCATATGGAAAATTTGCTTCAGGAAAATGCGTTTCCTCAGATACGCCCGTATTCTATTTTAATTCTGAAGAGCCGCACCTGAAATCAATTGAAGAGGTGTGGGAAAAGTACCATGGGCAGGAGAAAGAATTTGACACGGGGCTTGCCTGCAAACCTAACCACCCAATATCAGTGCTAAGCCTTGGGCAAAACGGCCTGATGCAAAAAAGCAAAGTGTCAAATCTTTATAGGGAAAAAGTTTCCAAAATAATTGAAGTAAAAACCAATCGCGGGGCAGTATTGAAAATTACCAAGCAGCACCCATTGCTGACGCTTGGAAAGAAGGGGCTGGAATGGAAGTCATGCGGCTTTATTTCAGAAGGAGATTTCGTTGCCTCTGCAGCAGCAGTGCCATTTGGCGGAAAGTCACAAATCAGCGAGGATGATTCATACTTCCTCGGGCTTTTCGTGGCAGAAGGAGCATCCAATCCGCTTTCAATCACAAATTTTGATGAAAAGATAAACCAGAAGTTGCATGATTATTTGAGAGAAAAATTCGGGCACGAGCCAAAATTCTACAGTGAGAGAGGGAGGACTCTGCTCAGGAATGAAGCAATACCCCTGCTTGGAAAGCTTGCCAGCACAAATTCCTCCACCAAATTTGTCCCTGATTCAGTGCTTGCCGGAAGCGATGATATAGTGCGCTCTTTCCTTTCCGGCTATGTGGATGGAGACGGCTTTCTTTCCAACTGCCCGGAGCTTTGCACAAAATCCCCCCTTCTTGCCTCACAACTTACTTATTTGCTTGCACGCATTGGTGTTTCCTGTTCAGTGAGAACTAAGAAAGTGGATGAATCTCTTTTTTACAGAGTATTTGTGGCAGAGCAGGAGAGCAAAAGCAATATGAAGGAAGCGCTGACTGCATCTACTAAAGACAGGTCGCTAATTTCTTGGAAAAATGATGTGAAGCACACTGCATTTGGAGCGCCGTCTGCACCTGCGGGAGCGCTACTTAGAAGAATACATGCAAAGCTTTCTGGCACAAAAAGAAAGAGCAACCGGTTTGGAAAAAAGAACCTTAGGGAAGGGAAATACTTCTCACTTTATTGGAATTATCTTGCAAGGAAGCCAGCAAGCATCTCAATACCACGGGAAAGCCTGCGGCTTGCGGCAAGCTTTTACGACGATAAGCTGGCTGCCATGGGGAAGCATTATGAAGAGCTTAAGAATCCATCATCTGAGAAAATCCTCCCAGCCCTGTCAGAAATTCCATTCCAAAACTCAGACATCTACGGCAAGCTGGGAATGAAAAAGCAGACTTTTGAAAATTATTTTGTGCGGGGAGTGCCAAAAGAGAGGCAAACACAGGTTGCGCAGGCAATCCGTGATGCGATAGGGGAGGCAGTTTCAGATAAGGAACTTTTGCATGATTTGCGGACTTTGAGGATGCTTGCCTACGGGGAGTTTGCATGGGAGAAAGTGATTTCCATTTCAGAAGTTGAGTATGATGACTATGTCTATGACCTTACAGTGGAAGGAACGCACAACTTTGTTGGAGGATTTAAGCCAATGCTGCTTCATAACAGCCAGCTTGGATTTCAATTGGCAGTAAATGTGCAGAAAAAAGAGGAAGAAGGGGGAATAGGGGAAGATACGCAAGTACTTTTTATAGATTCAGAAAGCACTTTCCGCCCTGAAAGAATAAAGCAATTGGCAGAAGGGCAGGGAATGGATGCTGAAAAAGTGCTGAAAAATATTCATGTTGCAAAAGCAATCAATTCAGACCATCAAATGATATTGGTGGATAAGGCTGATGAGATGGTGAGAAAAAATAATATACGCCTTATTGTAATAGACTCTCTCACCTCCCACTTTCGTGCAGATTATGTGGGAAGGGGGGCGCTCGGGGAAAGGCAGCAAAAATTAAACAAGCATGTGCATACTTTGCAAAGGCTGGCAGACCAGAATAATTTGGCAGTATATATTACAAACCAGGTAATGGACAACCCGGGACTGATGTTTGGGGATCCGACAACTCCGGTAGGGGGGCATGTATTAGCCCATGCCGCAACATACAGAATATATTTGAGAAAAGGGAAGGAAGAGAAAAGGATTGCGAGGTTGGTGGATTCGCCTTCTATGCCTGAAGGAGAGTGCATATTTAAAGTAAAGACAACGGGCATTTGCGACTGAACTTCCTTTACACCTACTTTTTTATTTTTTTATATTCAAACTAATCTGTTTTTTAATTTCACCCCCCATATCCAGCAAAGCGGCCAAGCAAGCAGGTGAGAATTATGCCCCTAAATATAGAATGTACAAAATGCGGAAAGGAAATTTATGACAGTTCGGACATGGTGCAAATAATCGAGGATGCGGGATTTACTGCAACTTATTGCACTGAATGCGGTGTTGAAACAAAAAAAATATTGCAGGAAAGGGACAGGTCTATAAAATAAATCTGCATTTATTAATTTTACAAAACTTATGGCAGTATGCTGGAGCATATTCTGCTGGCAAAAATCCTGACATCAATTCTTGTAGTTGCAGCCCTCTCAATTATTGCAGAATATGCAAGCCCGAAAACTGCAGGCATACTTTCAGGATACCCGACCGCAACAGCGATTGTGCTGTTTTTCTACGGGGTTGAAATAGGGCCTGAATTCGCCTCCCAAAGCTCGGTGTACAACCTTGCAGGGCTTTTTGCCATGCAAGTGTTTTTCTACATTTACTACAAATCCTCGCTTTTTTTCAAAAAATTTGGGATTGTGCTTTCCGCCCTTGCTTCAGTATCAGGCTACCTTCTAGCGGTATATGCGCTGCATTTCATCAAGTTTGACCTGGCCGGGGCTTTTGCGGTTGCGGTTTTTTCCTCTGTTTTATTTTTCCTCCTGTTTAGAAAAATAAGAAATGAGGATATAGGCAAGCGGGTGAAGCTTACTCCTGAAGTTTTGCTCGCAAGGGCGTTTGTTGCAGCCGCCATAATACTGATTGTAACCCATGCCGCAAGAAGCCTCGGGAGCACATGGGCGGGCCTGCTTTCCGCATTCCCGGCAACAGTATTTCCCCTCATAATTATTGTACATGCAACTTATGGCGCAAAATTCGCCCACACAATAATAAAAAATTTCCCGGCGGGCATAGGCTCGCTTATGGCATACTCGGTTTTGGTTTGGGCAGCCTATCCTTACTTAGGAGTGTATGTGGGTACCCTGGCAGCATTTGCAGCCGCAACAGCATACCTGCTTGTATATAAAATATTTTCGGAAAAAGTGTAGGATTTTAACCCCTTTCTGCATATATTATGCAGACCGGTGGGCCTTATGCAAGAGGTTAAATGCGAAAAATGCAGAAAAGAAGCTGATTATGGCGAAAGGTTTGAAATTATATTAGGGGACGGATTTACCCATACATTTTGCAAAAAATGCGGAGAGGAAATGGCAAACAAAATAGCTGAGAAAAAAGCGGAGAAAAAATAGGTTATTCTATTGTGCTAAATTCTTTTTTTGAACTGTCAGCTCTTAATTTAATCGCCTTGTTGCATTTTATTCTTTCACATTGAGATGATTTTTCCGATTATTTTTAGTATTAATACAAACAAAACCGCTGCCACCACAAACCCTTTTGGATTGAATTTCATTCCCCCCATATTGGTATTTGCACTAACTCCCAAAATTCCGGCCTGGGATTGGGGCTGCTGAATTGTTGCTTTAGATGCCATACTCAGATATCCCCTTCAAGGTTTATAATTTTTTGTAAAAAAGAAAAAAGGGTTAATATGGGCGCGGAGAGCTGTTTACCAGCCTCCAGACGCTCATATGAGAAACTCCGAACCTTTTGGCAATCTCGCGTATGGATATAAATTCGCTCCAATATGTGCGAATAATATCTCCACGCACACTTTCATTGATTGCACGGGAGCGTCCGCTCCCGTTTGAATTTATCGGAGTTTTATAATCAGAAGCCTGTTTTCGGTGCCCACTAGACAGGCTTTTATCCTGCTCGCCAAAGTTTAAAGGGGCAAATATGATAAGGAGAATACTTATTATATAGACTAGATGTTCTACCAGACTGTAATTGTCCGCTTGCTTCCAGTTCAGACTTTTCATGCCTTTTCATTTTACTCTCCCCCATCCGCCCTTCTTGGGCTAACGATGGACAACAAATACTTCGGAAAAAGGATATTTAAACTAATGTATCAAAAAGCCAAAATTATTTTTCAACAAGAGAAGAAGAGTAGTCCCCCACTTTTTTTGATATTTCCGAAGGCGCGCATATAAGCAATGTTGCCCTCTCTGCGGCAGCTTTTTGCAAAGAAGAAGAAATTGAGGAAAACTCGTCCAAAGTGCCGACTTTTTCTTTTTTAACAATTTTTATTTTTGCAGGGGAAACAAATTCTGCGGGCGGGCTTACAAAAATTGCTGAATTAAACTTTTCGCATAATTTGGATGCAAATTCGGATGAAATAATATATTTCTTCTTTTCCTCTTCAAGCTTGTTCCACTCGATTTCCAATGCCCGCTTGTATAATTTTCTTTCAGAAAGAAATTTTGCCAATTCTTTTGTTTTTTCATATTTTTTCATTTTTGCAAGCAACAAACTGTCGCCCTCATGCATAACCTCTTCGCTAAACTCGCTGCTTTCAGAAAATATTTTCAATGCATGCTGAAACATTGCCCTTGCAATCCTTACAGCATGGTGGTAGTAAACAGTATGAAACATTGAAAAGCGGGCAAGCATGACAGATTCTGCAGCTTCCAGCCCGCCGAAGTCAACAGCAGGCTCATTATCGCTCCATTTTAATTTTGAAATAATTCTTCCCCAATCAATTACACCGTATGCCACGCCGGTGTAATGCGCATCACGAAGAAGATAATCCAATCTGTCCGCACCAATATCAGATGAAATCAATTGCCCGTACTCTTCTCCCCCTGCCCAGTCCGCAATTTTTCTTGCATCATCATTTTCAGAAATAATGTCTGATATGGGTGAAGAGCACATTATTTTTTTCCCAATCTGCTCATGCCTCCCTATTTTTGAATGCAATATTTCCTCGCTGTCATGGGAAAATGCCAAATGCCCTATATCATGCAATAATGCCGCAATGCGGAGGCGGGTGCGCTCCGCTTCCCCCAGCTCAAGCTTTCTTGCCATCTTGTCTGCAATTTTCAAAGTGCCTATTGAATGCTCAAACCTTGTGTGATGCGCGCCTGGATATACGAAGTGAGCCATTCCCAATTGCCTTATATTCCGCAAGCGCTGAAATTGAAGGGTGTCTATTACTTTTATTTCAATTTCAGAAAGCATTATCTGCCCGTGTATGGGGTCGCGGATTGTTTTTTTGCTCATGCCTAGTATAATGGTTTTCAAACTTATAAACAGAATTCCGCCTTCTTGTGCAAAATTATAAAGTTTGCCTTTATTCACAAAACAGGGTGTAATGGTTATGGCTGATATAAGGGAATTGCGAGAGGATTGTTTCTTGATGCTTCAAAACAAGTATATTGAGATGCATTCCCGAAAAGAGGTGCGGGACGCGATTACGAATTGGGGGAATAAGGTTCATGAAATATTAAAGGGCCTTGATTATGAAGAAATGCTTGCCTTGCAACCCGAGGATTTGGATGGAAGGTACGGAGATACTGGAGATATTGAAATAGACAGTGCAATAAAAAATTATAATTTGCTTTTAATTTCACTTGGGAATTTCATTAATATGATTCAAGAAAGATATGATTCTGAGTCTGCATCTGAAGATGAAAAACAAAGCATTGAAGCGGTTTTGTCAAGCGAGGATATGAAAGCATTTTCTCCAAGGCTGCTGAGTTATGCAAATAAATATGGGGGAGAAAAGGCGTTTGATCTTTTGGATGCAATCAATGAAATAAAGCAAGCTCTGAAAAAAGTAGAAAAAATAAAAGAAATACAAGGAGGAGAAAAGGATGTAGAATACCCTACTCCACGAGGACCTATAAAGGGTCTGAAGCCATTAAGAGAGCAAATTAAAGAAAGGCCTGAAATTGTTGGTAAGGAGCCGGAATTGGTTGGGAAGGTTGAAGTCGGAAAGCCGAGTATGGAAAGGTTTTATATGCCTGTAAAAAGGCAAATTATTGATGCAACAAAAGGCATTATACCTTCAAGAGTGGAATTAGAGCCAAGGATGATTGTAGATACTCCGGAAGGGCTCGGGATTGTTGCAGGAAAATGGAAAAGAAGCATGATGGGAAATATGACGGGGACATTGCGCGGCATGCTTTATGATATGCTGGCATATGTATATGGAATAGACATTGACAGGGATTATAATAATATTGCAGAATTTATGGCAACAAACTCTGCAGCAAGCAGGGCTGTAAATGTTAGGAATTTGATTGTATATAGAAATGAGGAAGGAAAGCTTGTGCAAAAAAAGCTGAAAAGCCACCTCTCCCTCCAGCCGGAGGATATTGTTGTTTTTAAGGCAGAATACATAAAACAGTTTGAGTCGACAGTAAGGTCAATAAAAGGAACATATGTGGGCATTCAAACAAAGCCGGATATTTCTAAAATTTTCGAATCAAAGCCTGCGAAAAGAAAAATTGAATTAAGAAAGCCTAGAAAGCCTATTGATTTGAAACCCATCACTCCGATAAAAACAAAAGATTTGCTAGAAAAAGGAAAGGAAGGAGTTAGGGAAAGATATAAGACAGGGGCATCTTCGGTAGGGAGAAGCCCGTTCAGAAGGAAGAAGCAGGAGCGCTAAGCGCGAGCCCATATTCCTTTTCTTTTTTCAATTGCCAATCCTTCATCAGCCATTATCATCAAAAGCACGGTAACAGCTTCTGGGTTAAGGTTAAGGTTTTTTGACATTTGGGAAGCAGTACAAATGTTTGCGTCAAGGAGCGCAAATACCGGCTTTTCATATTCACGCAAAAAGGATTTGCGCAAAATATAGAAATTCTTGTCAAACCCCCTCACTCCCTTCACATCATCCCCTTTCAATTTTTCCTTTATTTTTGGCATCATTTCCCTTGCCTCATATTCGTTTGACAATACCATATAGCCCAGATTTTCAAGGTGCTCGTATGTATTTATTGCAAGCGCTTTTTTGCTTTTATTTTCATCATCACCGCCCCCAATATTTCCACTGCCCCCATCACTCACACCCTCGCCTCGCCGGTCCGCACCTTGAGGGCGGGAGGGCGGGCTTGCTTTTCTTGAGGAGGAATAAAATGCCTTGTTTGAAATATTGTAAACCCCTTTAGGGTATTTTTTGCTTTTGAATATTATGACTATTTTTTCTCTAAGCAAATTTTTCAAAATTCCAAGCTCTGGGCGGGTTAAACTGGAATGCACAGATTCAGGAATCCTTTCCTCAAACCTTATCCTGGAAAGCTTGGACAGGAGCGCCTCCTCCTCCCCTTTTTCAACCTGAAAATCCGGAGTTTGTTTTTTTAGTTCAAACATTTTCTCTTTCCTGCTTTTTGGCAAAACAAGAAATACCCCTTCCCCTAAAACAGCCAATTCTGCCCCTTCTTCAGAATAAGCTTTTTCCGCGTCAGAAGGAAGAAGGAGCCAGAGGCGCCCTTTTTCATTTTTTATTATTGGTTTCATTTAAACACACATCCGACCGGAACAATACCCGGCCCGGCGGGCTTTTTCATTTTTTATTATTAAATTCATTCAAATGCTCAGTTATGCAACAAGCTTTTTTTGCACTATTTTCCCCGCGGGAGTTTCTTCTGAAAATATTTGCGCCTGGAATAAATACAATTTTGCAGAAGCGGATTTCCACATATCCCTCGGAAGCCCGGCTTTTTGGCATACTGCTTCCAAAAATTCTTTTGAATTCCAGTTCCATTCAATTGCCACCTGGGGAAGAAGAAGGCCTGATGCTGCCCCATATTCAATTATCAATCCGTGGGTGCCTTTTTTCACTTCATTTGCCCTCTCCTCAGGGGAAGAGGAATGCATTAATTCAGGGGGGGTAAGCACGCTTATTTCAAATACAATATTTTGCAATTCATCTTTTCTTACTGGCTGAAAGCGGGTGTCATGCAGTGCAGAATGCACTGCTGCCTCAATAACAATGTCTTTCAAGGGCTTGTGGGCCTGTATAAAGCCGATGCATCCCCTTAATTCATTTCTGGGATGGGTGTGAAGGGTTACAAATATTCCCCTTTTTTCCTCAAAAACCCCCCCTGAAAGAGAGGGGAACGGCTCTTTTCCCTGCAAATACTGGTCAACAGCATTTCTTGCCTGTTTTACAAGCTTTGCCCCCTCCTCAGCACCAAGCAATTCTGCCATAATTGCATTATGTGCCCAATCCTTATATCGATATCTTATATCACATAATTCAAAAACCGCTTTCTTCCCAAAAAATCAAGTATTATTTGCAACTGATGTATTTTTTATTTTTAAACTAAATAATTAGGACATGGAATTTGAAGAGCAAATCGCAAAAGTGAAAAAACCGGAAGAAAATTTGCTTGAAGGGCTTGAAAAAGAATATTGTAAAATAGGGGATAAATTCGGGTATATGCCTGTGCAATCCCCCCTCTTTCTCTGCCTTAAAAAGAAAGATTCGCAGGTGGGGTTTGAGGTGCAGTTTGGGGGGGAGGAAAAATTTCAGGAAAGTATGAAAAAATTGTCAGAATCCGGCTCTGATTTGTGCATATTTATAACCTCTTCAAAAGCCCATACAATGAGGCTTGAGGATGCGAGGGCGCTTTTGCTGAGAAAATTTGAAATAAAAGAGCAAAAATATATGTTTGTGGATATTGAAACAGGGAGATATGTTAATGCAAACAAGGAATGGGAAAAATTCTCAAGCCAGGTGATGCGCCCTGACTGGGCAAAGCCGGGCCCTATGCCGAGAAGGCCGATATTTAGAATCAGGAAAAAGGGGGGGAGGCAGAAAAAGATATATGGAAAAAGGAAAAAAGGCAAAAATTGGGAGAAAAGTTGATTTCACGATTTAACAAAAACTATAAAAACATTTAGATGGAAAGTATAATGGGAGATGAAGAGATAAGGTGAGGGATTTTTGTGCAACTGAAAATGCTTTATATCATATTCATTTTGTCAGCATTTGTTTTTGCAAATACAGAGCAATTGCATACAGATTTGACCACTCATTTTTCAACAGGAAGCTTGAATATTGAAAGAAATTTGGTAATAAAGCCGGTGGAGAGGGTAAGCTCCTCGACAGGGGCGGTGGCTTCAAGATATGAGAGCATAATTACAATTAAAATAAAGAATTTGGCAAAAGAGGCAAAAACAGATTTTGTTATCCAGGAGGATTTAACCTACCTTCCCCAGGACGTGAAGCCGAGTTATAATATACAGCCAAAAATAGAAGACGCTTTTTCTGCCTTATGGAAGAAAAATATTCTTGAAGCAGGGGAGGAATATGAAATAATCATGCGCCTTCCAGGAATGGTTTCAGCAGATGAAATGAAATCCCTCCCTATCCCGGGGATTGAATATAACATGCCTAAAGCAGTGCTACAAGCCCCTGAATTTACAGAAAAAGACGGAAATATAATGCTTGAATTAGCTGACTCTTATGGCAATGGAATTTCAAATGCATTCATAAGGATAGGGTACCCGGACGGGGAAAGCAAGCTGGTGGCAACAGACAGGGAAGGAAAAGTGGGTATTATTGCAGAGCAGATTGGATTTTACACTTTTTCAGTGCCAGATTATGATGTTGGAGGGGTGGAAAAAACCCAGACAGTAAAAGAAATAATTGAATTTAATGGAGAAAAAGAAGAGGAAGTGGAGGAAAAAGAAGAGGGGGGAGATGTGCTTGGGCCTCTTGCCTCAATCCTGCCTATTTTGCTGGGCTTGGCAATAGCCCTTGTTATTGCATTTTCGATTTACAGGTATTTTTCAAGCCCTGTTGATGAAGAAGAAAAGCCGCTTCCGCCTGCGCCTGCAACAAAGCCTGCTACAAAAGACGCTGATGAAAGAGTGGAAGAAATAGAATATATGCAAGGAGAGCAGCCGATTGCGCCGCCCCTTATGCCAGATATGGCTGAAATAAGGGAAGAAGAAGGTCAGGCAAGCGAGGATGTAAGTGCTATTAGCCAGGATATGATAGCAAGAAGAAGGGAGAAAAGGGAAGAAGAAGTGCTGGAAATGGCAGAAGAGGAAGAGCGGGCCGAATCCGGGGAAGAAGTATCTGGAAAAGAAGAAGCTGGGGAGATGGAATGGGAAGGAAAAGAGGAGGAAATGCCCCAGCCGGAAATTAAGGAAGAGCAGATAGATGATGATGCAATAAAAAAGACTATTGCAGAGCTTGAGCAATTAAGAGAGCAGCTGAAAGAAGGGAAAAAAGATGAAATAGAAGAGCTTCAGGAGGAAGCGCAGGAAGATATGCCGATAGAGCAGGAATATGAATTCAAGGCGCCTGTTGAAGAGGAGGAAACAGAGAAGCAGATGCAGGGCATTATGAAGGAAGTGCAGGAGCAAAGCAGGAAAGAGCTTATTGATGAAGATATTGGAAAGCTTTTGAAAGAAACAGAAAAAGATGTCAAAGGCGCAGGAAGGAAGGGGAGAGCCAGAAAAGGGCCGAGCGTGCTTCCTATGAAAGAAAAAGCGCCTTTCAAAAAAGGGGAAAAAGTCAAAAAATCCGGAAAATTGAAAAAATTAAAAAAAGCAAAGCCAAGAAAGCCTGCTAAAAAGAAAGGGAGGAAAAAAAGAAATAAATAGTTAAATCCTCCCCCCCTAATTTTTTATATGGAAGTGGAAAAAGCGCCTGATGTGCAGGGAATGGTTGATGAGATTATTACCACCCTTGAGAAAGAGGGGGAGCATATCAACCAATACAGGATTATTTGCATGAGAAGCAGAAATTCCAAGGCTAATGCATATGCAAGAATATGGAATTTCCCGAAAATATGGCAAAAAGCGCTTGATATTTCAACTTTTTATGTAATTGAAGTGCTTTCAGAGCATTTTGACAAACTATCGCAGGAAGAGAAGGAGAAAACATTGATACACGAATTATTGCATATACCAAAAACATTTTCAGGGGCATTGCTTGCCCACGGGCATCCAGCCTCGCCTGTAAATAACAAAAGAGTGATGAAATTGTGGAAAGAGTATAAGAAGAGGAAGGAAATGGATTAAATTTCCCTGTAAACTTTTTTTCTATGCCCGATTTTTATTATGGCAATTATCTGAACTTCCTCCTGCAAATCTGCAATAACTCTGTAATCTCCAACTCGCAGTTTATAATAAGGAAAAGAAACCAGTTTCACAAAATAATGGTGCGGGTTTTGCTTGGCTTGCCTAATTTTTTTATATATTGATTCTGATATTTTCCTGTCCAAACTAATCAATTGTGCATCTGCCTTTTTAGTATAAAATACACGCCACATCCCAAGACCTCAGTCCTTAATTCCGAGATGTTTTTTCACTTCTTCCTCAGTGTAAACTCTTCCTGCCTTAATATCCGCAATTCCCTGCTTTATATCCTCGATATCGTTTGCATCCAAATCATCAGGATTATCCAGCAAATTGTTTACCACTTCATCATATGACTGCCGCCCGTACTTTTTCAGCCTCTTGAGGCGCGCAACTGTTTTTTTCTTTAGCTGAACCATGGTATTTTCCATAATTGCACCATTATAAATATATTATAAACTAGTTTATAAGTGTTTCTAAAGCAGCTTTCCGGTGCAACTAGTCAAGAGAGTATTTTCCTAATTTTATCCAATTTGCCTTGCCTTTTTCCACATACCCAAGCACAAATTCCATCCTGAGCGCCCGGGCAGTTGCCAATTCCCTTTCCAAACCATCCAGTGATGCTTTCCATTTGATATTTACAAGCCGCACCAAAGTTTGGGCCCGCTCCTGCTCTCTTCCCACCCCTCGCGCATGCACCCTCCAATATTGGGGGGAATTGGGGAAAAATCTTACAATTCGCCCACCCGACCTAATTTGTTTGTATAAAATATATTGCTCCTCCGCCTCAGGCACGGCAGGCATCGCGGACGGGCGGGCAGGTCTGCTTTTGTTTTTTTTGGATTTGTATATTTTTAATATACTTTTTGCGTCCATGCTTTTTTTCTCTCTTTTTATTTTTGCAATGCCCATATCTGCAATATAAGCTGCCTCGAGCGGGTGGAGCACCACTCCTTGAGCTGTTTTTTTCCCAAAACCGGATTGGAGAAGGAAAATATCTTCTTTTTTGCTTTCAGACAAAAAATTGCCTTTCTCAAGCTTTACCATACCCAATATTAGCAGTGCATTTTGTTTTAAGCCTTTTTAGACAAAATATTGAATATGCTGTATATTCAAGATACAATGTCGGGAGAGCTTTTGCAGCTGGAGCCAGCAGAGGGGGGAGTGCTGAATATTTATGTGTGCGGAGTCACCCCGTATGACAATTGCCATCTTGGCCATGCAAGAACTTTTGCTGCATTTGATATAATGCGAAGATGGCTTGAGAAGGGGTGCGGCTATAAAGTAAATTTTATTCAAAATGTTACAGATATTGATGACAAGATAATCAAAAGGGCTAAGGAAAAAGGAGTAAAGCCGTTAGAGCTTTCAGATAAATTTGACAAAAAATCAAGGGAGGAGATGGAAAAGCTGAATATTCTTACTCCCACGGCTATGCCCAAAATATCTGAGCATATTGCCCAAACCCTTGATATGATAAAAAAATTGCTGGATAATGGAGTGGCATACAAAACAAAAACCGGAATTTATTATGATATTTCAGAATTTCCAGAATATGGCAAATTATCCCACCAAAAATTGGAAAATATTAAGGCGGGGGCAAGGGTGGAAGTGGATGCGAAAAAGAAAAATCCAGAAGATTTTGCATTATGGAAATTTGAGGAAACAGAAGGGGCTACCTATGATTCCCCTTGGGGCAGGGGAAGGCCTGGCTGGCATATTGAATGCTCTGCCATGTCAATGCATGCAACAAACGGAAAGCCCCTTGACTTGCACTGCGGTGCCAGGGATTTGATATTTCCTCACCATGAAAATGAAATTGCTCAAAGCGAGGGGGCGGGATATAAGCCGTTTTCAAGAATGTGGGTGCATACTGGCTTTTTGACAGTGAATGGGGAGAAGATGGCAAAATCCCTTGGAAATTTTATTACAATTGAAAAAGCATTTAAAAAATGGGATGCAAATACCTTGAGAATGTTTTTTGCCGGCTCCCATTATCGCTCTCCTATTGATTTTTCAGAAGAAGCTATTGAGAGCGCCAAAAACACGGTTGAAAATGTTAGGCGAAATTTGACTATTATGCAGGGAGAGGGGAAAAATTCAGATAATGATGCTGAGAAAATGCTTGCAAACGCTATTAGCGCCCGTTTGAAGAAATTTGATGAAGTTATGAGCACTGATTTGGAAACCCCCCAGGCGCTGGCAGAATTAATTGCCGCTTCAAAGGAAATTGCAAGGGCAAGAGCCGAAGATAAGTGCTTTGGGGAAATATTGGAAAAGCATTCAGACAGAATAAAAGAAAAATTTGAATTATTGGGCATTAAACTGGATGGGAAAGGGAAAAAAAAAGAAATATCTAAAAAAGAAATAAAAAAATTAATTGAAGAAAGAGAGGATGCAAGGAAAAATAAGGATTGGGAGAAGGCAGACAAAATAAGAAATGAATTAAAAAAGAAAGGAGTGGTATTGGAAGATTCTAAAGACGGCGTTAGATGGAAATATGTTTAATTCAGCTATTTTTGCAAATACAAACTCTAATAAACCCCATTTCCCATAGATGAGATTGGTGGTAGCTTGATTTTGCCAAAAGCGCCGGTAGAAAGATTGATTAGAAGTTCTGGGGCAGAAAGGGTGGCAGATGCAGCATCAGCAGAATTAGCAGATATTTTGGAAAAAATCGGATATAAAATTGCAGAGCAGGCAAAAAAATATGCACATCATGCCGGAAGAAAAACAATTGTTGCCGAGGACATTAAACTATCAGCAGGAGAGTATATAGGGAATATTTAATCTATTTTTATTTTCAATTTCCCCCCTGTTTTTCCTTTCTTTTCTTTTTCTAAAACAATTTTTTCATCAATTTCAGGCAAATGCAGTTCCATCCATCTGGCAACATGGGTTAATTCTTTTATTTGCTTTTCAGCATCCTCCAGCGCCTTTTTCTGCTCTTCAAGCCTTTTTTGAAGCTTGAGGATGCGGGCGCTTTTTTCTCCTTCAGAAAAAGATTCTAGGCTGTTTTCAGCAAAATATTCCACGGCTTTGCCAAATAAATCAAATTTTTTCTGCTTTTCAAACCCTTCCAATTCAGCAAGCGAAACTTCTGCAGGTGTTTTTTTGCTTAAATAAACCCTGGGGGAGGTGTTTTTTTGCATATTTGAAATAATTTCCAATATTTTTGATGCCTTTTCCCCGCTTATATCACAAACTTTTTGGTTTTTGTCTGCTTCTGCCTGCTTTAATGCTTCAAGCACATAAATTTTTCCGATTGACAGCTTTGAAAGCGCGGTTCCGATTTTCACATCCCCGTATTTTGCTTTAAATTCATCCCATTCGTCAATAGTGGAAGGGAGGGCAAACTCTTTGGGAGAAGGCCAGGGAAATTTTTGTGCTTTTTTATAAAGTTTTTTTGAAGTTGGCTTGAAAGAGTATGGGTGAATTATTATATCATTTTCATCCAGCAAAAACATGTTTCCTTGCGCATATTGCTCAAATACCAATTTCAGCCCGTTTGAAAATTTTAGTATATACACCCGGTCATTTGAATATTGCTCAAATGAGAACAGTTTTTTGTTGGTTAAATGCTTGCGCAAAAGCATTGAAAACGAGGGAGGGTTTTGTGGAGTGGGGGGAGGGGTGGAAGTGATATAGAAATATTCTGCCAATGAAATGATGAGGGAATGCTTGCCAAAGTCAAGGCGGAATTTTCTTGGGCATAATTCATATATTTTATTCACCCTTTTGCCCACTAACACCTGGGCTTCGCTTAGAAGAATGGAATATTCCCAATTTGAAAGTGTTCGGTGCATATAGGTATTTAGATAATGCCTGTTTAAATATAACTTATGCCCACCCATTTAAACGGAGCAGTGCCTGTTCCGCGGGAATATCAAAAATCCATTGCCCAGTCAGTATTGGAAAAAGGCTCTACTTTGGTAGTATTGCCTACAGGAATGGGAAAAACATTAATTGCATTAATGGTTACAGACAGGATGCTGGAAAAAGGAAGGGTGCTTTTTCTTGCCCCTACAAGGCCTCTTGCTGCCCAGCATGAAAAAACATGCAAAGACTGGCTTAATTTGAAAGAAGGGGAGATTTCTTCAGTATCTGGGCTTATTCCGGCTAAAAAGCGCCCGAAAATATATGAATCAAGTGCCAAAATTATTATTTCCACCCCTCAAACAATTGCAAATGATTTGAAGCATAATAGAATAAAATGGGATTTTGGATTGGTTATATTTGATGAAGTGCATAGGGCGGTTGGAAAATATGCTTATACCAAAGTGGCGCAGGCTGCAAAAGAGAATAATGCCCTTGTTTTAGGTTTGACTGCCTCTCCTGGAGCGCAGGAAAAAAGGATTAAGGAGGTTATGGATGCTCTTGGAATTGAGAATGTAGAAGTAAGGGTAAGGGAAGATTTGGATGTAAAAAAATATGTAATGCCTTTGGAAATAGAATGGATTGGGGTAAAATTAACCCCTGAAATTATGAGGATAAAGAAAGTGCTTGAAGCGATGATATGGGAAAGAGCAAGAACATTGAGAAGAATGGGCTATAAGGGAAGCATGGGCTCTAAAAAAGGGCTTGCCCAAATAAGGGAGAAAATCCTTGCCTCAGAATCAAGATTTAAATATGCTGCCATTTCCCACCACGCCTCCCTTTTTTCATTGGTGCATTTGCTGGAATTGCTTGAAACCCAGGGGGTGGAAGCTGCCAGAAGGTTTATTGTGAAAATAAGGGAGAGGAAAGAAAGCAAAGCACAAAAAAGGATTTTGTATGACCACAGGTTTGCTGCAATAGAGGAAAAGCTGAAAAAATGCAAAGAGCATCCAAAATTGGGCAAATTGATTGAAATTATCAAAAAAAGGCCGGATGGGGAGAAATTTATTGTATTTTCCCAATACAGGGACCAGGTAATGGTGCTTGTGTCAGCGTTTATGAAGGCGGGGTTAAGGGCAGAAGCATTTATGGGGAAAAAGGATGGCATTACCCAAAAAGCGCAAACAAAAACAATCCAAGATTTTCGGGAAGGAAAATTTGATATATTGGCTGCAACTTCAATAGGAGAGGAAGGGTTGGATATTCCGTCAGTAGATAATGTAATATTTTATGAGCCGGTTCCTTCTGAAATAAGGGCAATTCAAAGAAGGGGAAGGGCTGGCAGGGCTAAATTAGGAAGAATGATAGGGTTGGTTGCAGAAGGGACAAGAGATGTTGCATTTTTCTGGGCTGCAAGAAGAAGAGAGGAAAAAATGAAGCAAATAGTCAGAAAATTGAGTTTGAAAGAGGAAAAAGCGGGGGAAGAAAAGAAGGAAAGCCCGCCATCTGATAAAAAATCAGAAAAACAGACAACAATAACTGATTTTGGCTGAATATTCGGGGAAGCTAAGGCGGGCCAAAAAAGCAGGAAAAATAATAAGCCAACAATAACTGATTTTAGCTAAACAACAGCAGCAGGATGGTGGGCAGAGGAAAGCATTTTCCTAAATTCTGTTACAATATATATTGTGGAAGAAACCAGCAATACAACAATCCAGTCATGGGGGGAAAGGGGCACTGTTTTGAAAAATTCTGAGAGGGGGGTGTAAAGCACTGATATTTGGAGCAATACTGAAAGAAGCACTGCCCCCACTAAATATTTGTTTTTTGCTATATTCAAGCCGAAATTTTTGGAGCGGAATGCAAGCACATAAAACATCTGAAACATGAAAAGAGTGGTAAATGCCATGGAATTTGCCTTCATTGTTTCCACCCCGTAAAAGTAAAATACAAGCAAGGTGCTTATGCCCATCACTGCGCCAACAAGCGCAATATTGCGTATAACAGGCTTTGTCAATATTTCCTCGTCTTTCCTCCTCGGGGGCTGGCTCATCACTTCTTTTCCAGAAGAATCCAGGCCGAGCGCAAGCCCTGGCAATCCGTCTGTAAGAAGGTTTATCCAAAGTATTTGCACTGCTATGAGGGGGAGGGGCCAGCCAAGCAAAACAGCTGAAAATATCAAAACAAGCTCTCCTAAATTAGAGGAAAGTATGTATTGTATAAACTGCCTTATTCCTTTGTAAATATTTCTCCCTTCCTCAACAGCACTTACAATAGAGGCAAAATTATCATCAACAAGCACCATGTCGGAAGCTTCTTTTGACACGTCTGTGCCAGTAAGCCCCATTGCAACTCCAATATCTGCTTTTTTGAGTGCGGGCGCATCATTAATCCCGTCTCCAGTCATTGCAACAACATGCCCCTTTTTCATGAATGCGGAAAGGATGCGGGTTTTGTGCTCAGGATCGAGCCGGGCAAACACTGAAATATTTTCAATTTTCTTTTCAAGCTGGCTGTCAGAAAGCTTGTCAAGCTCTTTTCCGTTTAATGCAATATCCCCTTGCCTAAATATTCCGATTTCTTTTGCAACAGCAATTGCAGTAAGCTTAAAATCCCCGGTCATCATTACAGTGCGTATCCCCGCGCTTTTGCACTCCGCTATTGCCTTTTTTGCCTCGGGGCGGGGAGGATCTATCATTGCCTGCAAACCTACAAACACCAAATCTTTTTCAGCAGAAGAAAGGGAATAACTCTCTTCCAAAGGCTTGTAGGCAAATCCAAGCACTCTCATGGCTTTATTTGCCATATTCTGGTTTTGCTTTTCTATTTCTTTTTTTGCAAAAGCAGTCATTTTCCGTTTTTTTCTATTTAAAAATATATATTTGCATTTTTTCAAAATAACATCTGGCGCGCCTTTTATATATGCAAGTTTTTCCCCATCAATTTTATGTATTGTTGTCATTAATTTTCTTTTGGAATCAAAAGGATTTTCGTCAATTCTCGGAAATTTGTTTTCAAGATAGGCTTTTGAAAGAAATAATTTTTTTGCGCTTGCCAATAATGCCCCTTCTGTAGGGTCTCCGTAAATTTTCCATATTTCCCCTTCTTTTTCAAGCCTGGAATCATTGCAAAGCGCCCCTATTTTCAAAATAAGTTCGAGCGCAATTTTATCCCCCTTGCCCATTTTTTCCAAGCTTTTTCCTTTCGGCTCATGCCCGCCAAGCCCGCCTGCCTCGCTTTTTTCTCTTGCAACAAATTTTCCTTCAGGCTCATAACCGCTTCCGCTTACCTGGAAAATAGAGGAGTTTGTATATATTTGGCATACGGTCATTTCATTTTTTGTGAGAGTGCCGGTTTTGTCAGAGCATATTACATCAGTTGAGCCAAGGGTTTCGACTGAGGGGAGGTGGCGTATAAGGGCGTTTTTTCCAACCATCCTCTGCACTCCTAATGCAAGGGAAATAGTTACAACAGCAGGAAGGCCTTCGGGTATTGCCGCAACAACAAGGGCAACAGCTGCCAAAAACATTTCTGTCATATATTCAAATTCAACAATTCCATGCACAATATATTCCCGAATAATGCTTGATGCAAAAACTAATGCGCAAATTAGGATTATCACAAATCCCAGCCAGGTGCCGAATTTGGAAAGCTTTTTTTGAAGAGGGGTGAGCTTGTCCCCTTCTTCTTGTATTAATTTTGCTATTTTGCCCATCTGGGTGTTCATGCCTGTGGAAGTGACAAGTGCCAGCCCGTGCCCTTTTGTTATCACAGTGCCCATAAACATCATATTTTCCTGGTCTGTGACAGAAGTGCCCTTTTTCAGGGGGAAAATATGCTTTTTTGAAGGCACAGACTCTCCTGTAAGCAAGGATTCATCTGCCTGCAATGCAATTGCCTTGATAATTCTTGCATCTGCAGAAGCCTTGTCCCCTGTTCCCAAAATAAGTATGTCCCCTGGCACAACCTCTGAAGAGTCTATTTCGATTTCCTTTCCTTGTCTTATCACTTTTGCTTTTAATGATGCAAGCTTTCTCAATGCTGCAATAGCTTTTTCTGCCTTATACTCCTGCACAAAGCCGAATATTGCATTTAATACAACTATTGCAATTATTACCGCACTGTCAATTGCTTCCCCTATCAAAAAGGAAATGGCTGCTGCTGCAAGCAAAATAATTATAAGCGGGGAAGTAAACTGCCTTGCTATAATTTCAACAGGGTTTGTGGATTCCTTTTTTTTAATCAAATTTTGCCCATATTTTTCAAGCCGCTCTTTTGCCTCCTCATTACTAATTCCTTTTTCTGATGAATTTAAAGCAGAAAGCGCTTTCTCATATTTTAAAGAATAATAATCAATGTTTTCTGCCCCCATATATCCAGCAACCCCGCAAAAAAAGCATGCATACAATCTTTTTAATTACAATACAAACTCTTGCCCGGTTGTTGCAGCACAAAAAACAAATTAATATTTTGAAAACACAACCAAATCCGGAAAACGGGAAAATTCAATAAATGCATTAATCTTTTGGAAATGCATCAGGGTCTAGAAGGAGAGGGGAAGGAATTCCGGTAAATATTACAAATGCCTCAAGCCGCTTTTCATAGCTGTCATCCATTCTCGCCCCCCAGGATACATTTACATTTTCAGGAAGCTTGGACATTATATTTTCCCCGGCAAATGTGGCATCACTCAGCCTCAAATCAGGCCCTCCTGTAAAATGCACCAATGCGCCTGTTGCTTTTGAATAATCCACCCCGAGAAGGGGATGGTCTAATACAGCATTTGGAATATCATGCACCTTCATAGGGCCTGAAGATTCGCCGTAAGATATCATGGAAAGCCCTTTGTCAGCAGTAATTGCTTTCAAATCTGCAAAATCAATATTTAGCACAGACGGTTCCAATATTGTTCTGCTTATTCCTAATACTGCTTTTGCAGCAACATCATCTGCCATTGCAAATGCCTGCTCTATTGGCACATTTTCAGCCCATTTTGTTAATCTGTCATTTTCAATTACAACAAGAGAATCGCATTCGTCTGTTAATTTGGATATTCCTTTTTGCCCGCATCTTACTCTTGATTTTTCCATTTTGAAAGGGAAATAAACAAATCCTAATACCAATGCACCGGCTTCTCTTGCCATTTGTGCAATTATAGGAGAGGCGCCGGTTCCTGTTCCTCCGCCCATTCCTGCTAAAATAAAAACCAAATCAGCATCTTTTACATGCCTTGAAATTTCCCCTCTTGTAGCTAAAGCAGATTTTAATCCGATTTGAGGGTCTCCGCCCGCACCCAATCCCTGGGTAACCCCTTCCCCAAGCAGCACTTTATGCACATCATCTGGAATAATATCTAATTGCTTCTTGTCTGTATTAAATGCAACCAATTTTGCCCCCTTAAAACCAGATTTTGCCAATCTATTGATGCTGTTGCAGCCTGCGCCACCTACGCCTGCAACCACAAATTTCAAATTCCCTTCTTCATCTGCCATGCTCCCACACCAAAATATAGGTAAATAGAGTGTGACATCCTCCTCCGCATAAATGCGGGGGCTTCCACCCAAGCATATTTCTATACTTGATATATAGTTCCTGCTTCATTAAAATAGCTTGCCCCAAATGCAATGTTTGGAGTAGAGGCTCTTTTTAGGCAGGCTTTCACTGTGTGCCCCACAGCATAGCAGCTCAAATGAGCTGCATTTAGAATATTTTTTGCAGCATTGATGTCCCTGTCTGCGCTCATTCCGCAGGCAGGGCAATTGTATATTCTTTTATGCAATGGCATTTTTTGTATCGAACTACAGTTGCTGCATTTTTTGCTAGTATTTTTTGGATTTACAGCAAATACTTTGGAACCAGCGCTTTCAGCCTTGTAGCAAAGCATTGCTATAAATGATGCCCAGGAGGCATCTATAATGCTTCTTGATAAATACGAATTTTTGAGCATATTTTTTACATTTAATTTTTCAATTGCAATAATAGAATATGAATTTGCAAGCATATTGGATAATTTGTGCAGGAAGTCATTTCTGCAATTTTCTATTTTTTCATGGAATAGGGATAATCTGAATTTTGCTTTTTTCCTATTGCTGCTTTTTTTCTTTTTTCTTGATAAACATTGTTGCAAAAATTTGAGTTTTGGCAGGGCTTTATTCAGAAATTTTGGATTTGGGAATTTTATGTTGTTTGAAAGGGTTGCAAAATTTGATATTCCTACATCTAATCCAACGTTTGGGTGGTTGTTTGAGGTAAATTTGGAGGGGGGAATATTGCATGTAATTGCAAGATGCCATTTGGTGGATGGGGAAGTTTTGCTTGTTAATGTTTTGAGCTCTCCTTTTGGAGGCCTGTGGAGGGAAATTAACATGCTGCCTACTTTTGAGAGAAAGATGCGCTTGTCTGAGGTAAATGAGAAGCCTGACTGGGGGTAAGTAAGGCTTTTTGCATATTTTTTGATTCTTGGAAAGCCTGCCTTTATTTTCCTCCCTCCCCTTCTCTCTTTTACCCTTCTGAAGAAATTAGAATAAGCTTTTGATACTCTGTCCGAGATGTTTTGCAATGCTTGGGAGTGGGGAGTAGTGTATTCTGGGTTTGCTTGCTTTAGAGTGAGAATGAGTTTGTTCATGTCATATTTGGAGAGTGTTTTCTTTTCTTTTTTATATTTTTCCTTTGCTTTTTCAAGCAGAAAATTGTATGCCTGCTTTGATAGCTTCATTTGGGCATTAAGCTTGTTTTGCTGCCTTTTTGAGGGGTAGATTCTGTATCTGAAGTTGCGCATGATAAGCTGTTGCAGGCGCTTTATAAAGAAGTTTGGAAGGGGTAACTTTCCAGTGCTTGGAACAATTTGGCTCGCTCTCATCCTACTTCCAAAGAAACAATTCTTCCCCTTCGCAATTTTTATAGAAAGCCTGTGAGGTAAAAATGCATTAAGAGATGCAGGTCGAGCCGACTGAAAAAGATATGTTATTTAAACCCGGAATGAGCAAGAGTTATTGGTAAGATAAGCCGGGGGGCCAGGGGCCTCCTGTTAGCGCAAATCCCCTTCAGGCGCGGCTGAAAAGCTGGGGGCGTTTGTTGGATTCATTTTATGCGCAGTTTCTTGGCGTCGAAGCCATGCCTGCATGGGCGGTATGATAAGTGAATCGGGTCAGGCCGGAAGGAGCAGCCCTAAGCAAATCATCCCGTGCTTTGCAGTTACCTGGTGGAGCTTTAAGATTCTGAGATGCAGAAATGGGTTTGGCAGGCCACTTCAGCCCCTCTTGCCACTGTTTCTAAAAATAGATATATTGCCTTCCTTTTTTTCCAATACAAAGCATTTATCAACAATTTCCCAGCCTTCACCGCCCGCATTTGCCTGCCCGCCCTCGCACTCGCCTTCCATTAATACAATATAATCATATTCATTACAAATTATTGTCCAGTTTAATTTCAGATAATATTCGTGCCAGCAGTCGCATTCTTCCCCCTGCCCTGAATAAATGCAATAGGCAAGGTCATCCATTTCCTCACTTAATTGCTTTCTTGCATGCATATTTTCATCCCTGTATTCTATTGGGGAATATTTTTCTGAAAATAAATAAGGCGCAAAAACATCTTTTTCCATTACCCAATATGCCCACATCTGGAAAGGGGAGGAAGGGGGGAGGATATGAAACATTTGCGCAAATCCGTGCCCCATGGGCAATACTGAGGAATTTTCCTCTAGATAATTTGCAATTTGTGCAATTTTAGTTATACTTCCCTCGATTTCCGCCCATTGGGAATAAATGGAAGCAAGCATCAGCATTGATAAAATGAAAAGGGCTATTGAAATTTCCTGGAAAATTTTTGCTTCTGGGAAATTTTTTACAAGAAAGGGAAATACTGCAGAAATGAGAAACAGCAATGAAAAAGGCCAGAAGCGCACAGCAATAAACTGCCAGCCGGAAATGCTTTCAGGGGAAAAGAGAGCAAACGATGCAAGCAAAATTCCCATATAAAGGAAAAATTTGTTGAAATTCCAGAAAATTTTCTTTTTTTCCCGCAGGCGGAAATAAAAATAAAGCAAAAATATTATTGCAAGCAATATTGCCAAAAATGAGAGCGGAATTAGAATGAGCAAATTCAAAAATGCCTCATTCCAGCACTGGGCTATGACATAGCCTTCCCCTGCAGGGGGGATTGAAGGCATGGAAAGCAAGAATAAACCAAGCAAAAGCAGGATGAGAGCAATATCTTGGTTCATATCCTGCAACTTCACGCCTTTTTCAAATGCATCATAAGCAATCCTTGCAAATACAAGCAGGCCGAATATTGCGGCAGAAAAGAGGTGGGTGAAAAAAAGCAATATTGAAAGCAAAATTAAAATTAAATATTGTTTGTATTCAAACTTCCCCCCCCTTATTTTCATCCAATAGCCTGCGCAAATAAGAAATATAGGGATGCTTAATGCAAAATTCATAAAGCCCATTACAAAAAACCAATTATAGGCAAATACTGCGCCCAGCATACCCAGGGGGGCGAGCCTGGAATCTATTGTGGAAAGGAAATAAGTAGTTCCTGCAACCATTAATATCAAAATAATGCTCAATGCGATTTTTCCTGCAATTTCAATTCCGAATAATGGGGCAAAAATCTGCAATATCCGGAATATTGTTGAATTTGGTATCGGAAAATTGCTGTTTGGCATAATATAGGTTCCTTCCCCCGCATTATGCTTGAGAAGCAAATGCGCACTTGCCAAGTGGTTTGGATAGTCGTTGATGGGAAGCAAGTGAAATGCCCAAATTGGAATGAGGAGCAGGAGGGTTGCAATAATTTGCAAAACAAGCCAGGGGGGAAACTGCTTTTTCATGCATAAAATTTACCCATGGATAGTATTTAAAATGAAAGCAACGAGTGAAGATAGGTGTTGATATGAATTTTTCGGAAAGATTGCATACATACAAACAGGTCTATACCAATCCTGGAGATAGTTTTGCAAAAATTGCAAAAAAGGATTTTCAGATTACAGATGGATTGATAAATTATGTAATTGCCGCAATTTTTGCCTCAATATCTGTTGCAATAGCAAGCGCAATCAACATGTGGCTTCTTTTAGACTTTGATATGATGTCAATAATTACATCTGTTGCAGTTATTGGAATAGGTTCGCTTATATCAGGAGTAATCCTTTCCTTAGTACTTGCATGGCTTTACCACTTTATGGCAGGAATTTTGGGCGGCAAAGGTAAATATGCCAACCTTTACTTTGCAATATCTTCTGTTGCAGTGCCCCTTTCAATATTGTCATTATTGCAAATAATCCCCTGCCTTGGCTCCATCATAAATATTATTGCAAGCCTTTATGCAGTCTACATCATAACAATTGCAATATCCAAAATATATGAGCTTGATATGCTGAAATCGGTTGCAGCATGGCTTGTGCCGGCAATTGTGGTGAGTATAGCATTGTTTGTGCTGGCTGCATTAGGAGCAGTCCTGTTCTTTGGCCCGGCAGTAGCTGCAGTGGGAGGATAAACTTCTTTTCTATTTCTTTTATTTTTTGCAGGCAAAACTGCTTTAAAAGCAAAACTGCAATAACATAATACATTCTTTTTCTTTTCCCGCTGCGGATTCCCCCTTTCTTTTTGGGGTGAAGACCTTTTTCTTTCGGGAAAGAAAAAGGGTTCTGCTGGGGTCGCATAGCCCGGTTATTGCGGCAGGTTGCTAACCTGTTTGGCCCTCGGGCCAACGCGAGTTCAAATCTCGCCCCCGGCGTTTCTTCTTGAAGCCATTACGCCTATGAGACTTGGAGATTACTTAATTTGTGTTTCGTAGATAGTATAGTAGTCCCTGAGGCTAAATAATTGCTTGTGGATTATATACCATTTCCCTGCAGTGTAAGAGCCAGTATTGCTAATTTCTATCCAAATCTTGCCGTCATCTTTGGAGCTTGGGAGTAAATTTCCCCCATCAAATGCAGTATCCTTAGCATCTGCACAATTTCCTCCAAAAACCATTGGGTATGCAAGCAGAGACCCATCAAACTGTTTTTTGTTAGGGTCGATAACATAGAATTCCATAGATGAAATATATTGCGTATCAATGCCCATATTCTCAGCAATTACATCAAAAACAATATAGGTGTCTTTGTCATTGGAATAACTGCTTGTGCAAACTTTTACCTGTGGATTTGAAACAGTTATTCTTAAATCTCCCACATCCGCAGAAGTTCCTGGTTTCAGAGCAGGACAATCATTGTCATTGAACACGTTGCAGCCTTCTGGGCACGTGCCATCGCCATCAGCACACTCAACAACCACTACTCCTGCTTCTTCGGGTTCTGGGGCGATAGCTTCAGTGTCTTTTGTAGTGTCTGGAGGTTCAGTAGTTGTTTTCTTAGTAGTGGTACCAACATTATCGCTCAATTCAAACAAGGTTATATAGCTGCCTTTCTGGAA